>JANMVK010000598.1:0-1438 GCA_031392725.1 Pseudobdellovibrionaceae bacterium | reverse complement strand
GTCCCGGTATGTCGATCTCGCTCTTGTGGCTGCTGACCGAAAGAGTTTCGGCCGGTTTTGACTATTCAAACTATTGGGTCTGGATGGAAGAAAATTACCGCGGTCCTGTAATTTCAGACATGGCCATCAAGGTAAAGGCGTCGTTCTAGGTTGCAGAGTGCCCGTCGACGGGCACTCGCGATATCAGGAAGCCTTCTGCAGATTACGCGTCCAATCGGCAATTTTCGAAAGGGCGCTCTGTGGAGCTTTCTCGTAAGCCACACCGTAAGCTTTGTTGGCTTCCGACCATACAATCCGGCCCGCCACTTCGACTTGATGTCCGCCGTCTGGCGATGAGATCGACATCGAGACGAGGCCGCCGTCTTGTAATAGCGCTTCGGTATTGACCTGCACACCACCCAAAGAGATAGAGCTGATGGAGCCGACCATTTCGCGTTCGCCCACCATGATTCGCACGTCGCTGTTGATTTTGAAGCGCTCGTGTTTGCGGCGATTGACCGGAGCCCGTACGCGCATCACGATCAAAACTAAAACCGGAGCTAACAACAACAAGACCACGGCACCCGCGCTGCCAAAGGGCGGCTGAGTGTCGCTTAACGCCCGCACGGTTCCGCATCCGCCGCCACCGGCAATATTAGATGCGAGATCGCGGTCGGCGATATTCAGAGAATAAGACGGCTGAGAAGTTTCGATAACGGCGGTCTTGGAATAATTCACGGAATTTTGCGAATTCAAGCGGCCCGATGTGACCACGTGGTTGGCCAATTGCGACACTTGAGTGTCCTGTGACATCAAAATCGATTTCATTTGGTAGCCGAGCATGTCGGGAGCTTCGGCTTTCATTTGCGCAGCCGTTCCGGTGACAAACGGTGCCGCCATGCTGGTTCCGCTCATGGTGCCGAAGGCGTCATTGGGAACTGTGCTGAGGATGTAAACTCCAGGGCTGCCGATATGAACTGTGGTTTTTCCGTAATTGGAGAAAGACGCTTTGTAATCGTAGTCGGTGGTGGCCGCGATGCTGATCACGTTGGGCACATCGTAGCTTGCGGGATACATCGGCACGCTGTCGTTATTGCCAGCGGAGTTGCCGGCGGCTGCCACGAAAATGGCGCCTTTGATGTAGGTGTAAGCCACGGCTTCATGCAAAGCCGCACTATACGAAGAGCCACCCCAGGAATTGTTCATCACGCGGGCGCCATTGTTGGCGGCGTAGTAGATCGCTCGGATCGCATTGCTGGTCGTACCCACGCCATTGCCGTTTAAGAATTTGAGCGGCATGATGCGCACGCGGGCTTCACGTAAAGGCGTCGTATAAATATTTTGATCGATGCTTAAAACAATGCCGGCAACGTGAGTGCCGTGGCCATCGTCATCATACATAGTCGGAGAGTTATCGACAAAGTTCCAGCCGTGGAGATCATCAATGTACCCATTGCCG
>JANMVK010000570.1:0-3054 GCA_031392725.1 Pseudobdellovibrionaceae bacterium | reverse complement strand
GCCCATGCCCCACAGGATCATCGAGGCCTTGCTCTTGGCGTACAGGCGCGCCACGTAACGCAGGGTCTCGGCCCGGGCCTAAATTTTTATTTGATATTCAGCCATTATGTTACTCGCGATTTGACACCCACGCCGTTCTTTAAGATCTTTGCCGAACATGGGAGAACCGGTTCGACATTTCAGGTAGGTACCGAAATCGCCACAACGTTTCCATTGTGGTTGGCAGGCTTCACGAAAAACCTTCCAAACATCCGTAGAAAAATGAAACTCATCGGAGAATTGAAAAAGGCCGCTGATGACTGCCGGGCGCAGAAAACTACTGCCGCACAAGCGGAGAATCTGTGTGCCGGAATTATAGCGGAAATTAAAAGCCTTTCGGACTGACCCTTAGGGGCCGGGCTGTTCGATCGCAACCGCGGCGCCATCGGCGAATGCGCTGCCATGCTCAAAGGCGAACATATTATTGATAATCACCGCGTTGGCTCCGCGGCAACGGCGGGCGCGGCGCTTGAACTGAGTCTCGAAATCCGAAATTTTTGTGTATTTGGATTCTAGCGCATTGCTGCCTGAGGCGGAAATCTTGCAGACTTTTTTGTACTTCACGTTGGCGGGCTCGCCGTAGAAAACCTGCATCTTGTCGACTTGGTTATAGGCTCCCCAGACATCTGCCTGGGGTTGGGGCGCGCTTGCGCACGCGGCTAGCACTAACGACAGGCCAATCAGGGCAATGATTGGTTTCAGCATACATCCACCTCTATAAAACCAAGGATACAGGAATTTTAGGGAGGACGTGAGAGTTGGCACGCCTGATGTTTTAAAATCAAGCGTCTCAAAATGATCCGCGGGCCGGCGGCGTTTATACGGCCTAACGAACCGGCTTAAATTTGCAAATCAGTTCCGACTCGTTAAACTTGCGTAGCCAAGTGCTCGGTGCGCGCGCCGCTTTGTGAACAAAGGCGCTTCTCACGATCAATCCGTCACTGTAGGAATCCATGCTAAATTGCGCTTCCATGGTTTGCGTGCCCGTGACCATTTCCAGCGGCGTGGGGCCCTCATAGGAATGATGGGTGAATTTGGCGTGCCGGATGCTGGAACGATTTTCTAGTGTCAGCAAACGGGCCGGACCATCGAGAACTCCACCCGCCTGATCAGTCGGGAATTCGAGTTTCATCGGAAACGGTGTTTGCGGGTTCGTCATATTAGTGGTGAGGATTGAAATCTCACGCCCGTTTTTCTCAATGTCATAGGTCACGGCATCGCCGGCTTTGATGACAAATTCACTCACGGTTTCAACCGAGCGCCCGAAGTACCACACCTGATTGCTGCCGTCGGTGTACCCTTCGGCGTACGCATTCAACTGCACTACACTTTTGGAAAAAACGTGGAGGCCGGGAAGATTTCCGGGGCATTGGGATTTCTGCATTGTCAGGTCAAAACATTTGCAAGGTTCGACCAATTCAAATTTACCCTTGATCTCGAAAGCCTGCGCGGTTACGGACGCCACAAAAAGTGCGGCGAAAATAATAAGTTTCATGATTGTGATCTCCTTAAGTGCAGCGTAAATAACACGCCTTGACACGCGATGCAATGCATTATAAAACGCCCAGATGCCGAATAAGCTGAGTCTAATCATAATCATGCTCGTGTCCTCCGCAACTCACGCCATCACTTTCATTCAGATGGATGAATGCGAGAACATTGTAGGGACATTGCCGCCTCCCCAGGCCCGCTATCAACCCGCGGCTCTAGTGGATTCGGTTGAGCTTTCAACCCTAATGGAAATGCACAACGTAACGCTGCCGCGGACTCAATATCGCGCGGTGATGTCGGACCGGTCGCGTGCCCGCGAACGCAATCTAAAGGGGGTGCTCCCCGCTCTGATCAATCGCAAAGTGAAAATGCAAATCTCCTATGATGACGGTCACAATGCGCACCTTTTAGCTTCGATCCGCGCCGTGACCGAGCAACCCGACGGAACCAAAATGGTAACCATCACACTTGAAGGCGCCGGCGACTACTCCAGTCAGCAAGTGATGAAAATCAAAGCGGATCACATAACCGCGTTGAACGGCATTAATGAAGGCCTGCTACAAAAGGCCACCCGCCATGACCTTGAAAGTGTGCGCGCCTTCCGCGCCACCGAGCGCAGTCTTCTAGGCAAGCGCGTAATGATCGGCCGTCTGCAGGGAATTTTAGTCGCCGCCAGCGTGCCTGAAAATGGCCAGCTTAAATATTTGTTGGAACCGAGCATTGGCCATTATGTGTGGACTTCGGAGACCGGCTACGGATTGGTAAAGTAGTTTTATGAATCGCGCGGGCTTTAGGTCTTTAGGCGCATTAATAGGGCGTTTCCGTTTGGTGTCGCAAGTTCTCTTTCCCTGACAAATCCCACCTTTTCAAAAGCCCGAATGGCGCGCTGATTGCCGGCGTCCGGGTCGATTATAAACTCCGTCACCCGCTCCCGGCTTTGAATGAACCTTATAAACTCTTGAATGATGATCGTGCTAAGCCCCTGACCGAGCCGGGTGGCTTCTCCAATCATGAGGTCGATGCCAAACACACCCGGCAGTTCATCGGGCCACCAGCCTCCGCCGACCTTGCATGCTTCGTAATATTGAATATAGCCAAGGGGCTGGGCGCTCGTTTTCCCGGTCCCAACGACGTCTTCGGTGAAAACGAAGCTATGTACGCTTCGGGCCGGCATGGAGTTTAAGAATTTTTCCTTAAGGGCGTCGTCGTCTTCCGGCTCTTGCCAATGGGGTTTGATATGGCCCTTGTTCAACCAATAGCGGAGCATGGGAAGATGGGATTCGTTGAAGGGTAGGAATGAGATTTTCACTGAATCACTTTTTAACCCGGGGCCTACGCCGAACTCAGCTGCGGCTGCACTTTCCACTTCGCTAGAAATGAACTCAGCGCATGCTTGCGTGGCTTGTATTCGACAAATCCCAATGCTTCATCACGATTCTGGCGAATGTATTTCTGAATCCGGACCAGACTCTTGCGACCCCACGAAACCAATCTAGTAAACGGCCGCGCCGACCACAATGGGCC
>JANMVK010000529.1:0-2150 GCA_031392725.1 Pseudobdellovibrionaceae bacterium | reverse complement strand
CGGGTGTTTATGGGCTCACTGTTTTTAGCCGACGTTTTATTTATGATCTTTTTTATGGAGAACATGGACGCGCTTTCGCAATTGGTGCGCAAGGGTGAGTTGGATCTTTATTTGGTGAAACCCATTAATTCCCAGTTTATGGTGAGTTGCCGCAAGATCAGCGCGGCCTACACTATTAATTTATTTTTGATCGTAGGCTATTTGCTTTGGGGCACGGGCCGGCTTGGGCATGATTTCTCCGCGGTGCAGATCTTTGCCTATCTGGTTTTGGTCGTATGTGGAGTGTTTCTATTTTACTGCCTGCGGTTTTTATTCGGCATGATGGTGCTGGTGCTCCACGACGCCGGCAATATTCAATTTGTGTGGTTTCAATTGTATCGTCTCGCCACGCGCCCGGATATTTTGTATCCCACTTATTTGCGCTACTTCGTGCTGACAATCTTGCCGGTGGCGTTTATCGCCAGCGTTCCTTCAAGGATCCTGGTTGAGGGCATGAGCTGGTATTGGCTCGCGGCTGGACTCACAGTCACCGGGACCTTTTTGTGTCTCACTAGTTTTCTGTGGCACCGGGCTCTCCGCCAGTACGCCTCGGCAAGTTCTTAAGCAAAACGGCATCGCCTTTGCTCCTAATAGGAGTAAATCAAAGGGGTAGGTGCTCAATGGAAAAGAAGTACGCCAAAATGCCAAGTCCGGGACAAAATGACTCGCGTGTTACACGCCGTGGGACAAAGTCAGCCAAGCGCTGGGTCCTGGCGATGGATCCTTATTCCGATATTAATTTAAAACCGGTGATTGCATTTGTAAAAAACCTCGCCGAGAAAGCCGGCGCTGAGGTTTTCGGAACTTATGTTTTGGCACCCGACAGTTTGAATTGGATGGGTGAATTTAATGGCGCGTGGCTTAATCGATATAAGCCAGTTGCTGAAGCTAAAGCTAAGGAAATGGGCGCGAAACTAGGAATTGAAATTGAGGTGGTGCCGTCGCGCAAAACCGGATTGAAAAGTTCGGTTGAAACTTTAATCCGTTATTCAAAAAAAATTAGGGCTCAGACAATCTTAGTTTCCAGCCACGCGCGCACCGGATTCGAACGCTGGATGCTGGGCAGTTTTGCCGAGACTGTGATTCTCGCCACTCCAATTCCGGTGCTGGTGGTGAACCCATCGCACAAAGTGCCCAGAGGTGTTGGGAAAATTTTTGTGCCGACGGACCTGAGCGCCAGTAGTACCAAGTTTATCGGTAGGGTGGCCGAGTTTGCCGTTGAGACGGACGCGGCTGTAGATTTGTTTTATAAAATGCCGGATCCGCTCGATCCCATGATTCAGCAGGGAGTTTACGCGGTCGGAGGTGGCTGGGTGAGCGTGCAAAGTTACCTGGATGATAGTGCCAAAGAATCGCGTTTGAAATTGAACACCCTCGCGGAAAAATTGCGGCTTCAGGGCCTCAACGTAGAGACCGTGATCGACTCGTCACCGTCCTCTTTGGTGGAAGCGATTGAGAAATGTGCCAATGAACACAACGCCGATTTAATCGCGGTGCTGACGCAATCGGGACCCGTGGCCGCGACTTTACTCGGCAGCGTGGCCCGCGGTTTAGTCCGCACGTCGGAAGTTCCTGTGATGATTTACCGTTAGTATAAATTGGACTCGACCTAAGTCCTTGACGCACGCGTTAGGGCCTTAGAATTCCCTCTTAAAGTCCGAAAAGACAGCATGGCTATTATCTTGATCGCCGATGACGATCTGATCGTACTCAAAGTGGTGCGCAGTATTCTGGTGAAAGCCGGTCACATCGTCATGCAAGCCAACAACGGCCAGCAGGCGCTCGAACTGCTCGAACTGCAGGACGTGGATTTGATTGTGTCCGACGCCAATATGCCCGGCGGAGTTTCCGGTTTCAACGTGGTGTCGACCATCCGCAAAGATCCTAAGTTCAAAGACATTCCGTTTATATTTCTCACTGCCCGCCGCGATAAGGCCGACATCGTTAAGGCCGTTCAATTCGGCGCCAATGATTACGTGGTCAAACCGGTGAAGCCTGAGGTGCTGCTAAGCAAAGTCGCCAACCTACTGGCTAAGAAGAAACCGAAAGCCGATGCCGGCTAACGACCTCTCTCCGCGGAATCTCACCACTGTCGCGACCGCCGCCTTCGC
>JANMVK010000499.1:0-3654 GCA_031392725.1 Pseudobdellovibrionaceae bacterium | reverse complement strand
GCCACAACTAAAAAAGATTTCGGCCATCGCGGCGCTCTCCCGATCGCGCCCGCGAAAGAAAAAAACGGCATGAAAGCGATCGATTCCATTCAAATGAAAATGCTCCCGGTGGATAAGGGCGCGCAATACCGCTTCGAGGTTCCAGATCCCTCGGGCGCGCAATATGAAGCGCAAAACCCCTTGGCCGGAGTAGTGAAACAGTCACAAAAATTGGCTGATAACTGGAATCTGGTGCGTATGGACCATGGTCAAGGTATTGAATCGGAGATGACGTTTCCCGGCTCAACCGCGGATTTAGGCCCAGGAACGGCGCTGGAAGCTGGACAAAAGTTGGGGATCTTGGATTCAGCGCGTCCTGTTTTGGCCTGGAAATTGGATTGGTCATAGAGGTAAGGGCATGCGTAACCGTCTCAATATGATACGCTATACGTTGTACAAGAAAGGTCGCAGATGAAGGTGACTAACAGTAAAATTGGACCGGCAGCGGGCAACCTCGATAAAATAAAATCGAGTAAGTCCGAAGGTGCCCAAGGTTTGTTGAACAACGACAAAGCGGGCGAAGCTAAGACCAAGAACAAAGCCGAAAACGTCAACGTTTCCGAGCGCGCGCAGATGATGCAAAAGGCGAAGGACATCGCCGGCAGTCTTTCGGTGGATGAAGCCAAGGTCGCGCGTCTGCAAAAAATGATTGATGAAGGTAAATATAAAACTGATGCCGATGCGATCGCCGACAAGCTGGTCGACGAGCATCTAATGATTCCAGACTAGGAAGGTCTAAGTGGGGGATGTTCTCAATACTCAAGAGTTGGTGATCAGCCTGATCAGCACGCTTGAGGAACAAGTTAAAGTTTACCGCCATTTGCTGGACGTCGTCCGCAAGGAGAAGGAGATATTAATCTCCGCCAATCTCGACGACCTCAACGAAAACAACCGTTCAAAAGAAGCCATGCTGATCAAAATCCGCGCTTTAGAAGCGCAGCGCCTGAAGGGCGCCTCGGACGTGTATGTGTCCATGGGACTCACCGGTGATCAGCCGCGCTTGCTCGAGATCGCCCGCCACGTGCGCGACGATCTCGGCGAAAAACTGCGCAGCATTCATTCGGTTTTGGAATTGTTATTGAAGCGGGTGCAAGAGTACAACCGCCAAAATGAATCTCTGGTGCAATCGGCGCTCACCAATATTACGGGAGCTATGAACGCGATCAAGACGACGCTTCAGGAAAAACCGGTGTATCAGAAACAAGGAGAAGTTGAAGGCGTCACTACCGCCGGCCAGTTGGTAAGCCGCGAGGCCTGATACAGTGGTCGCCTCGAGGCGACCACCCAATGTTCGGTGCTAACGGTTCGAGCTAGGATGGCTTGAACAGAGGACAGTATGTCGAGAATTTGGTCCATGATGGACGTCGGCCGCCGCTCGATGATGAATTCGCAGACGGCACTGCAGACGACCGCCCACAATATCGCGAATAAATCGACCGAAGGGTATTCGCGCCAGCGTGTGGATTTGGTGACCAATACTCCCATTGGCGAAGGCAAACTCCGCATTGGGATGGGCGCGAAGGCCAGCATGGTCAATCGCACTAACAATGAATACCTCGAGAAACAAATTGAGCGCGAACAAAATTCCATGGGTTTTATGAATGCCCGCGCCGATATGCTCGGCCGCGTCGAACAGGTGTACAACGAACAGGTCAACAAGGGCCTGAATCACTCCATGGGCCAGTTCTTTAATACCTTTCGCGAGCTGTCCAACAATCCCGAAAGTCTGGCGACCCGCACGCAAGTGAAGGAGAGCGCCGACAACATGACCAAAGATTTCCATCGCATGAACAATCAGCTGAAGGAAATTCAGCGCGATGCCGACTTCCGCATTATCACCAAGGTGGAAGAGATTAATCAGCTGACTAAAGAGATCGCCAACCTCAATGAAAAAGTGCAGAGCGTGGAAGTCATGGGCGTGCCGGCCAACGATGAACGCGATCGCCGCGACACTTTGATCAAACAGCTCGCCGATAAGGTAAATATTCGTTACGCCGAGGGCAAAGACGGCGCGATCGCCATCACCGCCGGCAACACCGCGGTGCTGGTCAGCGGCTACTCCCACATGACATTAAAAACCGCCTCCACTCCTCCGAGCGAGGGCAAGGCCGAAGGCAACGTCGACATCTATTATCAAAACACCGACAACTCGACGCCCTTCAACGTCACCCGCCAGTTCACCGGCGGCGAAATCGGCGGCTTGCTGCAAGTGCGCGATGAGGTGTGCAACGGCTTGCTTGACGACATGGACACTCTGTCATTTTCACTGGCCAGTGAGGTGAATCGTACACACGCCCAAGGATACGACCGCATGGGCCGCACCGGAACCCAGCTGTTTGAATTGTCGAATGAGATTGAAGGCACATCCGAGAGATTTAAAGTGAATGAAGCGATTCTCGAGGACGTGGGACTGATCGCGGCCGCGGGTCAGCCCAACGCCCCCGCCGACAACCGCATCGCCAATATTCTCTCCGGCCTGCAATACCGGCAAACCATGGACGGCGACACTTCGACTTACGATGACTATTACAACTCCATCGTCGGCCGCATCGGCATTGAGGCGCAGCGGTCCAATTCCGCGCAGCAATCCCAGACCGATATTCTCACTCAGCTGAAAAACGTGCGGGAGAGCATTAGCGGCGTCAGTCTCGATGAAGAAGCCACCAAGATGATTGAATTTCAAAAAGCCTTTGATGCGTCGGCGCGCCTGGTGCGCACAGCCGATGAAATGATGGACACGGTGTTAAATTTAAAACGTTTATAAGGATGTAAGCCCGAATGCGCATTGCCGACAAAATGCAGTATGACCAAGTGAAGAACAATGTGAGCAAGAACCGCTCGCAAATGTCTGAGCTGCAAAACCAGGCGGCCACGCAGAAACGCGTGACCAAGCCGTCGGATGACCCGCTGGCCGCCTCGCGCGTGCTGTCCAACCGCATTGATCTGCAAAGCAATCAGCAATTCACCAAAAGTTTGAATTACGCCAAGTCGTTCTTGGAAATCACCGATCAATCACTCAATGACCTAAGTGAAGTGCTGATCCGGGCCAAAGAGCTCGCCATCAATCAAGCCAACGACGCCAGCGGCAATGAAGAGACCCGGCGCGTGGTGGCCACCGAAGTGGAGCAACTGCACAACGCCATGGTCAGCATCGGCAACCGCAAATTGGGTGACCGCTTTATTTTCGGCGGATTCCGCACTCAGGCCGCGCCGTTCACGGTCGAGGGGAAATACGCCGGCGACGGCGGTGAAATGAACATCCATCTCGAAAAAGAAACTTTTATGCCGATGAATATTCCGGGCGCCCGCGTATTTTTGGGACAAGGCGTGGATTCCAACGGCATGGTTAAGAGCGGACCGCTTCAGGCCCGCACCATTGAAGAACTCGATCAGCAGCAGCAAAAAGCGGTTCAACAAATGCAAACCGATTTAGATAGCACGCCCATGCCGAGCTCGACGCCCATGCGGGGACCCGCCAGCATGATGGCGCGCCAGCAGCTGATCGAAAAAACGATGAATCACAACCCGAATCCCAATCCCGAGCAAACTAAAATCGACGCCGAGCAAACTCCCCAGGGCTCCAATTTATTCCGCGTATTGAAGGATTTTGAAGTC
>JANMVK010000421.1:0-6585 GCA_031392725.1 Pseudobdellovibrionaceae bacterium | reverse complement strand
GCCTTTGGCGAACGCCTGGTGTTGCGTTTGCAGGATAGATCCAATGTGGTGCTGGAGCTCGAGCAGCTGGGATTTTCTCCCGTGACTTTAAAAAAGCTCGATGGAATTTTGGAAAAAACCTACGGTATTTTTCTCGTCACCGGCCCCACCGGAAGCGGTAAGTCGACCACGCTGTACGCGGCCGTCAGCAAAATTAATAAACCCGATATTAATATCATCACGGTCGAAGATCCGGTGGAGCAACGGATTCACGGCATTGGCCAGATTCAGGTGAATTCCAAAATCGGCCTGACCTTCGCCAGCGGACTGCGCTCGATTTTGCGGCAAGATCCGGATGTGGTGATGATCGGGGAGATCCGCGATTTGGAAACGGCGGAGATCGCGATCAATGCCTCGCTTACCGGTCACTTAGTGCTGTCCACCATTCACACCAACGACTCCGCCGGAGCGTTTCCCCGCTTGATCGACATGGGTTGTGAGCCGTTCTTAATCGCGACCTCAATTATGGGTGTGGCCGCGCAACGTCTGGTGCGCGTGCTATGTCCGCATTGCAAAGAGGGACACACTCCGACCGATGTGGAACTGCGCTCCATGGAACTGACCCGCGATAAAGTGGCGGGCTCCAGTGTTTACAAAGCCATCGGTTGCAACCACTGCAATCAAAAAGGCTACTTGGGCCGGACAGTGATTCAAGAGATGATGCTGATCAATGACGACATCCGCTCACTCATCATGCAGCGCAAAGACGGCGCGACAATAAAAAAGGTGGCCATCGCCAGCGGCATGACCACGTTCCGCGACGACGGCATTCAAAAAGTTTTGGCCGGAATTACCACCATTGAAGAATTGCTCACCAGCACACAAATGGACGCATAAGTGCCGATCTACGAATATCGCGGTCTCAACCGCCATGGCAGCAATGTAAAAGGCACGGTCGATGCCGACAATCAACGCGCGGCCCGCTTAAGGTTAAAAAAAGACGGCATCTTCGTCACCGACGTTAAAGATAAATCGCGCGAGGCCGCCAAGAAAGTTAAAGGCAAGCGCGGCAGCTCCAACCGCGGCGTGAGTGTCAGTGATTTATCGATGATGACCCGCCAGCTCGCGACCTTAATTAAAGCCAATATCCCCCTGGTCGACGCGCTCAACGCCGTGAGCGAACAGGTGGAAAATCAATTTTTATCGGAAGCCGTGGCCGATATTAAAAACGCGGTGAATGAGGGCGGCTCGTTTCATAAAGCCTTGCAGAAATATCCCAAGGTGTTCGATAAAATTTATTGTTCCTTGTGCGAGGCCGGCGAAATGTCCGGCACGCTCGACACGATTCTGATCCGGCTCGCGGAATTTAAAGAATCTCAAACAGCCTTAAACGCAAAAGTAAAATCCGCCCTGCTCTATCCGATTCTTATGCTCAGTTTCACCATGCTTTTGCTCGCGGTTTTATTTATTTACGTGATTCCCAAAATCGTCGCGGTATTTGAGTCGTCTCCAGAGTTAAAACTGCCTTGGTACAGCCTGGTGGTGATTAACATCAGCGGGTTTCTGGTCAACTACTGGCACATATTAATCGGTTTTGGCTTTATGACTTACTTTTTGTTCCGCAACTGGAAGAACACGCCCACCGGCCGCGCCCAATGGGACGCCATATTCTTAAAACTCCCGGTGGTCGGCAAACTCGGGCGCGTGGTCGCGGTCAGCCGTTTCACCCGCACCATGTCCACTCTGCTCACCGGCGGTGTGCCTATGCTTACGGCAATGACCATCGTGCGCAACGTGGTCGATAACGAAGTCATCGCCCGGGCCATCGACATCGGCCGCGACAATATTTCCGAGGGAGAATCCATCGCCGGCCCTTTAAAAAAGTCCGGGCAGTTCCCGCCCATGGTGATTCACATGATCAGCATTGGCGAGAAAACCGGAGAGCTTGAAAATATGCTGTTACAGGTGAGCGTGGCCTACGACTTCCAAGTGAAGACGCAAATTGACGGACTCACGTCACTCCTCGAACCGTTTATGATCATTGTGATGGGTTGCGTTATCGGGATCATCGTTTTTTCTATTATGATTCCAATGTTTCAATTGTCGAGTTTGGGCGGATAGCTTAAAAATTGGGTTCCGTATCCGTTGGATTTATTAAGGAGTTTTCATGATCCGCAACAACAAAGGTATGACTCTTCTCGAAATCATGATCGTGCTGGTGATCTTGGGTGGATTGATCGCCATTCTCGCCACGCAAGTGCAAGGCCGTTTGAAAAAAGCCAAAATCAATCAAGCGAAGATTCAAATCGCGGAGTACAGCAAAGCGCTGGATCTTTATTACACCGATTGCAATCACTACCCTTCGACCGAAGAAGGCATGGCCGCTCTCATCACGGCGCCGAGCAGCTGCTCCAACTGGGGCCCTGATCCGTATTTGAAAAAAGTAATCAAAGATCCTTGGGGCTATGAGTTCCAATATGAATCGCAGGGAAATGCGTTCGTCTTGCGTTCGCTAGGTTCCGATAACCGCGAAGGCGGAAGCGGTGACGCCACGGATGTTTCCTCCGCCGACTGATCATCCGGAGGTCCATGACTAAAAATTCGCACCGACTCATAGGCGGCCATGCTGGTTTCACTCTGATTGAGTTGATGGTCGTCGTGGCCATCATCGCCGGCGTCGCGGTCACGGCCATGCCCTACATGAACAACCGCAGCCCGGGCACCAAGAAGTTCTTACGCGAATTCACCGTGCTCAGCCGCGAACTCCACACCCGCGCCAAACTCAACGGCGTGATTTACCGGTTGGTCATCGACATGGGCGAGCCCGATTCCGCCCGCAATACCCGTCCGGTGCACCGGTACTGGGTGGAGGCGGGCAACGGTAAGTTTATCATGGGTGAAAAAGACGAAGAAAAAGCCATGGATGCCTTGAAGGAAACCGATCCCGATAAAAAAGCCGACCCCAAAGGTTTCTCGGTCGACACCTCCATCACCAAGCCCAAGGAATTGCCGGTTGAACTGATGTTCGAGCGCGTGGAACTGACCCGCGTGAAAAATCCCATTAGCCTCGGCCGCGCCTTTATTCACTATCTTCCGCAGGGCCTGGTCGACGAAGCCGCCATTCATATCAAAGGCGATAAAGGCCAAACCTGGACCATCAGCATTCATCCGCTCACGGGCAAAGCCGAACTGATCAGCAAATCGGTTTCGCTGAAGGACATGCAGAGTCAATGAGGTCCAACAAAGGCTTTACCCTTCTTGAAGTTTTAGTCTCCCTGTTTATCCTGGCGGGCGGGATTATTTTATTGGGTACCACCTGGTCGGGCAACTTTATGCGCATCCGCAAAGCCACAATGTACAACAACGTGAGCACGCTGCTCGAACAAAAAATGGTGGAGCTGGAAGCCAAGTACAAGGAAAAACCCATCGCCGAGATTCCGGAAGATGACGGCGGAGATTTTGAAAATGATTTTCCCCAGTACCGCTGGGAAATGAAAAGCCGCGAACTCAAGCTTCCGGATCTCACCCCGCTCCTGGTGGGCCAGGAGGAAGGCGCCGATGAGACGTTAATTTCCATGATGAAGCAAATGACCGAGTACCTAAGCAAGGTGATCAAAGAGGTAAAGGTCACAGTCTTTGTCAAAAGCGGCAATCGCGAAGTAGAATTCTCCGCCACCCAATACTTCGTCGACTACACCCAAGACTTCGGCGGCATTCCCGGCATGGGAGGCAAAGGCCCATGAGCAAAGGTGTCCGTCACCTTTCTGCGTATCAGCGCGTCAGGGGGTTTACTCTTTTGGAAGTCGTGATCGCCATGGGGATTATGGCGTTCCTGTCGTTGTTCACGGTGCAGGCTATTCAAAAGGCGCTGCAGACTAAAGCCAAAGTGCAAAAAGACATCGACAAGCAGACCACCGTGCGCGACGCGCTTCGGATCATGGAGCGCGATATTAATTTAGCGTTTAATTATCGCGACTCCAGCATCGAAGTTTTCAATCAGGCGCAAGACGTGCGCAAAGCCGCCTTTGACAAGGCTGGTTCCGGCGGCGGCCTCAGCAATCCCGTCAACCCGACGCGGCCAATCGATCCCAATGATTTCGCCAAAAAAGTCGACAAAATTTACACCCAGTTTATCGGCGACGCTCAGTCGGTGAACTTCACTAGCTTAAGCAACGTGCGAGTGACCGAAGATTCTAAAACGTCCAGCCAAGCCGAGATCGGCTACAAACTAAAATCCTGCCGGCGGCGCACGACTCAAGAGCAATCGTCGAGCTGCTTATGGCGGCGCATTTCCAACTACATTCATGAAGACATCACCCGCGACGGCCAGGAGACCGTGCTGCTGGAGAACATCACGGAATTTAAACTGCGTTACCTGGGCCCCGGAAAAGATGCCGAGTGGATCACCTCCTGGTCGTCGAGCGAAGGCGGCGATGACACCACCAAAAATAAATTTCCCTACGCCGTCGAGATCACCATCGAGGTCAAAGATCCCAACCCCGCTGCCAAGGATAAAACTCTGCGCATGACTTCGGTCGCCGCCATCCGCAATCCCAACAATCCCCCGGAAAAACCGCCGGTGGATCCCAACGCACCGGCGGGCATATGATCAAACGCCGGCGCAAGAGTAATGAAAAAGGCATGGCGCTGCTGATCACGCTGTTTGCCATGACGTTGATGACTTTTATCGCCATGGAAGTGGGCTACGACACGCAAGTGGATTATATCGTGGCCAAGCAGCAAGTGGACCGCCTTCGCGCGCGTTACGCCGCCAAATCCGGGGCGGAGCTGAGTCTGCTGCGCCTGATGCTCTACCGCCAAGTGGTCGGGGCCCTTGGCAACAATCCCATGATCCCAAAACAAATGCTCGATCCGATCTGGGCGTTTCCATTTATGTGGCCGCCCACCGCCATGGGCGCCAAGATCACCGAAGTCGACAAAAGCGTGCTCAACGACGTGATTGAGGAATCTTTTATGACCGCGCAGTACGCGGCCACCATCACACCCGAGGGCGGGCGCCTCGACATCAATGATTTAGGTTCCCCGTCCAAAGGCCTTAAAAAATCCATGATCGCGCAATTGGTAAAAGTGTTCACCTCGGAGGTCGAGCACAATGAAGCGTTCGCCGAAAAACACCGGGGCGAAAATTTTGAGGAACTCGTCAACAACATCGCCGATTACATCGATGAGGACAAAGAAAGTCTCAACGGCGGCGATGAGGGCGATCCATACCGCGACATCGGTGAGAGCGGACTGCAAATGCCGCCCAACCGGGGCTTGCGCACGATTGACGAACTTCATCAGGTGGGCGGTATGACCGACGAGTTTTACGATATGCTGGCCGGCCGTCTGACCGTGTTTGGCACCAAAGGCATCAACGTCAACTACGCCGATAAACAGACTTTGCTCGCGCTCGACAAAACCATGACCGATGAAGCCGTCGACAAACTCATCGCGCGCCGGAACAACCCAAAAGAAGGCGGACCTTTCAAGAGCGAAGCGGACTTGTTTGGTTTTTTAACGCCATTTTCAGTGGATGTTAAGGCGATCCAGGAATCCAAACTGCCCTTGCTGTTTGATCAAGAATTTAACTTCCGCATCACCAGCACTGGAGTGTCGGGCAATGTCCGCCGCGAAATCACTGTGATCACCTATGATTTTCCTAACTTAGCCGCGCGCTACGCCGACATGATCCAGAAGGAAAAAGACCTGGCCAATGGTCTGCCCGGCGGCGGGCTATCAGGCGGCACCGGAGGGGCCGCGCAAATTAAGGCGGCTAAAGGGCGCCCAACGGTAGTTTCTTGGGAAGAAAACTGATAGCCTTTTTCTAGATATGATCAGCGTCGGCGTCGACATTGGCACGTTCAGCATTAAAATCGCGGAAGTCGAAGCGACCTCCAAGGCCTACGCCATTCGCCGTGTCTTGGAAATCCCGCTCTCGCTCGATCTCACCAAAGACCGCAAAATCCAAGTGATCGACGCCTTAAGAACTTTGTTCGGCCAGTACGATCTCGATAAAACCCAGTTTGTGTTCGCGCTGCCGCAGAAGTTTGTGTCCGCGCGCCTGCTGTATCTTCCCTTCCGTGAACGCTTCAAAGTGCAAAAGGCCATTGTCGCCATGCTTGAAGACGAAATCCCCATGACCATGGAAGATTCCGTATTCGAAGCCAAGATCGTGCGCACCACGGGCAAAGGCGCCGACGTGCTCGCCATGGCCGCGCCCAAAGAACGCGTGCTGGATGTTTTGAATTTGGCTCACGACTGCGGCACCGAACCGATGCTGATCTCCGCCGACGGCGTGGCGCTCAACAATTTATTTGAGCGCTGGTTTGAGCCGCCCCCCGAGGGACTGGTCGCCGAGCAAGAAACGCCCGCGCCGAAGAACGCCGAACTGGTGGTCAACATCGGCCACCTGGGCACCGAACTTTTGGTGGTCAATGATGGAGTGCTGCTCGCCACGCGCAATATCGATTGGGGCGGCAAAAATATGGCCGACGCCATCGGCACCCGCTACGGCCTCAACTACATTCAAGCCATAAAAGAACTGCAGACCAAGGGATTTTTGCTGCTCGATAAAGGCCAGGGCAGTAAGGAGCAGGTCGCATT
>JANMVK010000417.1:0-1468 GCA_031392725.1 Pseudobdellovibrionaceae bacterium | reverse complement strand
GTGGATTTCTTAGGCGCCGCTTGCGCCATGGAGCTTGCAACTACTAATCCAATTATTAAAAGTATCGAAACCGGTCTCATAAACTCTTTCCTGTTTTGAGTTGCGAGATTCTTGCATCTACATAAACCACCATTGCGGGGCGGCCGGATTGGGCCTCAAGCTCACGCAATGTCTTGGCTTTTGAAATATCAAACGGGTTGGCTTGCAGATCCTTGCGCGCGAACAAAATATCTTTTTGTGACGGACGGCGGAAGGGTGTGCTGAGCAGGTTCTGCAGACGTTTTTGGGCACCTGAGGGCGCATTTACCGCGAGTTGAGAGATTTCGTCTTTATATAATTTCTGCAGTTCGGGAGATGCGGTCATGTAAGCGCTCTGTAAATTTTGAACCGAGTTGGACTGGCTCCACATTTGGCTGAGTTCGGATTCAATTTTTGCCGCCTGAAACAGATAAGGATCGCTCTGGGCCTTTAACAATTGTTGATATTTGGCTTTTTCCTCAGCATTGAGGCGTTGCGGAACCGGCAATGCGAGAATGTCGTGGTTGATCCGGCGGTTTTCGCGGGCCAATTGTGTGAGGGACAGGACTTGCAATGTCCAGTCGTGCTTCTTGATGGCGATTTGAGTGTGGTGCTGGCTTTGGCCGATCAGGCGCAGGCGCTCGCGAATGGTTTTACCAATGGCCTGGTCGCTGTACCCATAGAGGCGGTGGCTGCTGATCTTGCGGTCAAAGGCGTGGAAGTCGCGCATATCCAAATGGCGCGCAAGAGTTTGGCCGGCGGGGAATTGACCAATGCGGGTGGTTTTAAGCAATTGGCCGGCGCGCGAGTAGTTGGATTGGCGGGCGAAAGTTTCAAGGGTGATGCCGGCGAGCAAATCGGGTGTGAGAGCTAAAAATTTAGCCTGGCGGTCGAGTTCTCTCCAAGGTGAATACGAGGTCTTTATTAAAGTCACCCGCACGAGATTGGCGGCGCGAAGATTATTGGCCTGGCGCAGGTAAGCTTCATTGTGTTTTTTGGAATCCAGGCCGGCGAGGTCGGCCAGCAGAGCGAGACGCAATTCGCGGTCGGCTTTGCTTAGGTGGCTCAGCTCCATTTGTTTGGTCAAACGGTAGGCTTCCGCGAAATTCAGCTGCAACTCGGCGACCCACACTTTTTGCGCCATAGCCCACTCGCGGTCTCTATCGCTCAGGCCTTTGAGACCCAGGAATAATCCCGCGGTGCTGTTTACGGAATCTAGATCCAAGGCTTTTTGCGCCACGAGAATTTTATTTTTGTAGAACTTCATTCGCTCACTGTTGTCGGCGCCGTCGAGATTCACTTGATTCAAGGCGGCCAAGTTGGCTTTAAAATCAGAGCGGTCAGATTTCAAATTGTTGGCCACGATATTCATAGTGGCGTTGCGGGAAATTTTTAAGTATTCGGCTTTACGTTGCGGGTAAATGCGGGCGTATTCAAGGCTGCGCACTTG
>JANMVK010000333.1:0-3061 GCA_031392725.1 Pseudobdellovibrionaceae bacterium | reverse complement strand
GGTGGCGTTTTCTACCGCTGAGTCCTGGATTACGGCCTTGGCGACTTCTGAGGCCATGGCTTTATCTCCGCTCTTTAGGGCTTCGATCAATAGGTCCACCGCCGCGTCTTGGCTGGCCGTCACTGAGGGGGCCAGTGAGGCTTCCGTTAGACGCAGGGCTAGAGCCCTTAACAAGGAGACGTCGTGGATCAAGCGGCGGCGTTCGTTTTGTTCGGCTTCTGAGGGAAATATTTTATTGCGGATTTTTGAGAAAGCGTCGAGTTCAAGTTGATATTGAAACGGGCTTTCCGGCCAGATTTTTACTTTCGGCAAGAATGCTGATGGAGTGCGCTCCGACTTCGTGGTCGTGGTCGCGTCCAAGGTTTGTTTTGAACGCGCAAACGGAGTCTCCACTTTAAATTGGTCAGCTGGAACCGGTGGTGGGTTTGCATCTTCAGAGATGCCCCACCCCATTGCTAGTACTAGTGCCGCAAGGCCCGTGGCTTGCCATACCTTCACTCAAACACTCCGCGGGTCAGTGCCGCGCGCAGAACACTGCGGTTCAGGTACTGGATACCTTCGCCGGCGTAGAACGCTGTGCCCGAGAGATATCCGTTGATCACGATAATATTGCGTTTCACATCGTCGGATTTCACGAAGACGTTAAACACGCGGCCGCGGTAGGGCTCGTGTGATACGGCTAAGATGCCGTCACCCGATCCGCCGAGCATGGTCAAGGTCTCGCCGACTTTAAACTGGCTGGCCTCTTTCATGGTGCCGTCGGAGGCCACGAGCGGGTGACCGGGAGTCACACGCAGATGGCGGCCGGACTGCAGAGTGAAGTCGATCACATTGTGATCTTCCACTGCGCCTTCGACCCACTCATCCACTTCGGTTTTCTGCACCGTTTTGGAATTCAACGAGGATCCATCTTTGAGAGTGGCCACGTATTTAAATTTTTCGTGCCAGGCATTTTCAAACTTAATGTACTCGAGCTTGCCGCCGTTAGAGCCCATCACCGGCTGTTCCGGAGTGGCGCAGTCCACTACGCAAATGGCTGAGATGTAGACTTTTGCGGGAATCACGCACGACGCGTCTTTAATTTTCGGCGCAATCCATCTTTTCTCTGGAGTTTTGCCGCCGTCCATAAACGAGGCGTAAATAATATTTCCCTTGTAAGTCAAATTGTCGAGTTTGCCGCCAGTGTGGTCATACTGAGTTAAGAATTCCTTCAGCACGGGCACGGTAGCTGCGCACTTCTTCATCCAACCATAACGGCCATTGGCTTCGGACTCGCTCATCGGATCTTTCGCGCAACGGTCGGGTGCATAGTCCTTACAGAATTTTTCTTCGACCCACGGGCCGTTGGTCACCACTTCGTTTTCCTGTTTCACTTCGTGATTGATACAGGCGAAATTTTTAGTGGTGGTCACTTCACGTTTCCGGATCGTGTAACCAATTTGGTTCGACGGACATTTGCTGCAGTCGCCGGCTTCCTCAATCACCGAGGAGCTTTCGCTGCGGCGAACGGCTTCGGGATTGCGGTCGCACGCTCGCGTCACCACCGGGGCTTCGCCCATACAGCGGTCGAGCGGTGACAACTCACCCTTGCTATTGCGGCATTCGTAAATTTGATGCTGCAGTCCACCGCAGTCCGCGGTGCAGGCCGTGAAGTTTTCGGTGGGAGCCCAAGAGTAACCGGGGCACTCACCTGCTGTCACCAAGCCGCCGCGATGAGTGTTGCTCACCACCGTCGTGCCGTTGTCACAGCGTTTGTCGGAAACCGTTGTGTATATATCAGTCACGCCGGTTTCGCCGAATTTACATTGCTTCGGTACGGTTTCTTGGCCGGTGACGACATCGGTTTTAACCGTGCCGTGCGAGCCGACGCCTTCGCAGCCATTCATACAAGATAAATAGACATGATCAATCGAGCCGCCGATCACGCCGTTATCACAGGTGCGGCGCTCTTCAACGGTGTGGCATGAGCCCACGGGCGTGCGCGAGGAATAAAATAGTTTGCCGCCGCCATGGGGAATGTACCATTTGCCGTTTACAAATATAAAGCTGCCGTTGAGTAAATCGACACCTTCAAGAGCTTGCGCGGGCAATTCACAGCCGGCGCCTTGGCAGGGACCTTCGCTGACCAATTCGTCAATGCGGGAAGTTTCCACCCAGCGGATCACTTCGCCGCCGACGAGTTTGCAAGTCTCAACAATGCGTGTGCGGTAAACGTTGGTGCGCTGGCCACCGACGCCGCATTCGCGGGTTTCGTTTCGTGTTTCGCCAGTGGACGAACGGGTTTCACCAATCGTGCAAAGCGGAGCCGGCACCGGGCTCGGCGCGGGTGCGGGAGCTGGCGTGGGATCGGGAACTGGAACAGGATCTGGTGTGGGGGCCGGTGCAGGCGACGGATCTGGAACCGGAACGGGATCCGGAACCGGGGCTGGAGCCGGTGAAGGCTCGGGAGCTGGCGCCGGTGCGGGTGAAGGATCTGGAACCGGAGTTGGATCCGGAACGGGAGCAGGAACCGGTGCCGGAGCGGGCGCCGGAGTTGGATCCGGAACCGGAACTGGATCAGGTGTTGGCACTGGCGTCGGCGACGGAGTTGGATCCGGCGTCGGCGCGGGTTGCGCGATCACATTCACGGATCTGGTGATTGTTAAAAACGGAACTGAACTTTCGCCGCTAAATAAATCCACGCGAACGTTGTAAGCGCCGGGGGTGTCATAAGTATGAGTCAGCGAAGTGCCGACTAACATTAGGGTGCCGTCGCCGAAATTCCAGCGCACCTGGCGCGTACGGAAGGCTAAACACTGGGGAATAAACGCGGTGAAGGTTCCGCTCTGCCCGACTTCAATATTGTTGGGACCCGAGATAACCAAATCACGTACGCACTCCATGCCGTCAACCGGAGCTAATACTTTAATCGGGTGCGCGAGTAAAGTGGTGGTCCCGTTAGACTGCACCACGGTTACATTGACCGTGTAATTACCAGGTTGGAAATACGTATGGTCCATTGGACCTAAACCGGTTTCAACCGGAGTGTTGTCGCCAAAATTCCAAGAGACCGACGATACGG
>JANMVK010000314.1:0-1947 GCA_031392725.1 Pseudobdellovibrionaceae bacterium | reverse complement strand
AATATCGCCGTCAGGCGAAGACCGGCTCGCGCTATTTGACTTTGGCGCGGTTCGCGCGGTGCCCGAGGATTTTTTGATCAGTTACCAGCATCTTATATACGGTGGCTTGCAACGGAACCCGCACTTTGTGGAAAAAGGCGGGCGTGGACTTAAACTCCTAATGCCTGACGATCCCACGAAACTCGTGACGGATTACCTGGAGCTGTGTTTTTTGCTAACTGAGCCCTTCCACACGGACGACGCCTATGATTGGGGGACGAGCGATCTGCCCAAGCGGGTCGCAGGCCGGGTCGCTCATGTCGCCTTCAATTACCGGCTGCGGGAGCCGCCCAAGGAATTAGTGTTTCTCGACCGCAAATTAGGTGGCGTGTTTATTTTTCTCTCCGTGCTTAAGTGCCGCTGGTCCGGCCGCGCAATGGTGCTTGAGGCGTTAAAAAAATACCGGAACTTTCCTTAAAGAATCGAGTTGAGATCCGTGCGAGCCATATCGCGGGTGATATTTTTCTGGTGGGCCTCGAGGGTTCCTCCTCCGATTTCAATCAACTTAGCATCGCGCCACAAGCGCTCCACCACATACTCGCCGACATAGCCGTAGCCACCGAGCACCTGAATGGCGCGATCGGCGACATTTTTGCCCATGGTAGAGGCGAACAACTTCACTCCGTCCGAATCCAAGCGCTGGCCTTTACTGTCGAGTTTCATCTGCCGGGCGGTTTCATAAACGTAAGCCTTAGCCGCGCGGTATTCAGCGTAACTGTCGGCGATCATCTTTTGAATTTGTCCGAAGCGGTCGAGCGGCTGGCCGAAGGCTTCGCGCTCGTGCGCGTACTTAGTCATAATCTGAATGGATCTACGGGCAATTCCCAAACTCATCGCGGCCAAAGTCAGCCGTTCAATTTGCAAATTGCGCATCATATGCATAACCGAATCGCCTTCTTGCCCGATTAAGTTGCCGACGGGAACTTCGCAATCCTGAAACACGAGCTCAGCGGTGTTGCTGGCGCGCATTCCGAGCTTATCTTTGATCTTTTGCCCGACGGAATAGCCTTTAAAACCTTTTTCCACCACGAAAGTTGAAATCTGCGTGCGGCCGTCTTTGTCACCCGACTTGGCGTAAACCAAGACGCAGTCACTGGCGGTGCTTTTCTCATCGAGGGTGCCGTTGGTGATCCACATCTTACGGCCATTGATAATATATTTATCGCCCTTTTTAACGGCGGTGGTCTTCATCCCTAAAACATCGGTGCCCACATGAGGCTCCGACATCGCCATACTGCCGACCCATTCGCCACTGCACAACTTAGGCAGCCAGCGTTTTTTCTGTTCGTCGTTGGCGTTAACGCCGATATTGTTGGCGCACAAAGCGGCGTGGGCTAAAAAGGCCAAACAAAATCCTGGATCACTAGCGGAGATTTCTTCATGAGCGATTACGGCCGAAATCGCGTCCATGGCCGAGCCGCCGTATTTTTCATCCACCGTAATGCCGAGCAGGCCGAGATCGCCGAGCTTGCGGAACAAGGGCAAGTTGAATTGCTCCTTGCGGTCGAATTCGGCCGCCTGGCCTTCGACTTCCTTCTCAACAAACTCGCGCACGGTTTGCCGGAGCATTTGATGTTCTTCAGTGGGATTAAACAGGTCGAAATTGTTCCAAGTATTTTTAGACATTTGCAGACGTTATCCCAGAGGATTACCCGGGGCAAGGCCACACAGTGTCTCAAAGTGGCTCAGGGAACGCTTTGGACAACAGCCTTAACTTATTGATATTACTATATAATAAAATTGTCGAACCAACCGCAACTCGAGACCGGCGTTGGGGTCTATAGAGAAAGTGATTCTGACCAGGAGGATCAAATGAAGATGGCCGTAATTTCTTTGGCTACCGCTCTCACAATGTCCGCGCCCGCTTTTGCCAACCGCGTGGATCGGCGCGAAGCTGCCCCACATTCA
>JANMVK010000307.1:0-7283 GCA_031392725.1 Pseudobdellovibrionaceae bacterium | reverse complement strand
CGCTCATCATCCGCAGGAGGACGGCCGCTATGTGGAACTGCGCCGGAAATATGAACCTAATGTGGCCCGGGGCTTTGCCGTTTTTTTTCAAATTCAGGCTTTGAGTGTGGTGATTTTAGCTGTGCCGTTTTTGTTGATGAGCGGAAATCCTCACGAGGGATTTTCGCCAATAGAAATAACCGGTGCGGCACTTTGGCTCATCTCCTTTTTCGGCGAAGCGCTCGCCGATCATCAAATGAAACTATTTAAGCGCAATCCCGCCAATCGCGGAAAAACCTGCCAGTCCGGCTTGTGGCGCTATTCCCGGCACCCCAACTATTTTTTCGAATTCTGCATATGGATGAGCTACTACATCATGAGTTTAAGCAGCTCCGGTGGACTTTTTACCATTTATGCACCGGTCTTTATTTTGTATCTGCTGGTTAAGGTTACGGGAATTCCGCCCTCCGAAGCCCAGGCCCTGCGCTCGCGTGGTGATGAATTCCGCGCTTACCAGCGGCGAACCTCGGCGTTTATTCCGTGGTTTCCCAAGAGTGGTGAAGCATGACTCATCTTCTTTTAGCGGCCCTATGGATTGCGACTCCGGTGGCGGCTGAAATCACGGCCGGCCATATTTATGCGCTGGACAAAGCCGGCAGCAAACCAATTTTTGAGCAGAAGACCGTGGTGACCATCGCACCCGACGGCCTGGAAAGCCAAACATCTAAAATTGTCGATGCTTCCGGGAAGACCGTGATGACTGAACAAACCCTTTACAACGGTGTGAAATTAATCTCTCAGAAAATTGAGCAGTTGCAGACCGGCGAAGCCTGGGAGTTGGAAGTGAAGGGCCAGGACCTGATCGTGCGGACGTTTTCACTTAAGGATGGCGTGCGCAAGCTCGAGGACACCGACTCCGAGAAAGTTTCGGGCTCACTCGTGTCGGGCCCCGTCGCCCGGAATTTCTTGAAAGAGAATTGGGAACAATTACTTAACGGCAAGACGGTCGAAGCCAGATTTGTGGTGATGGAACTAGGCGGGACCGTTGGCTTTGATTTCACCAAGAAATCAGCGACCGACAAAGAAGTGGTAATTGTGATGAGACCCAGCAGTTTTTTCGTCGACCTGATGGTCGATCCAATTGAGATGACTTTCGACGCCGTGGAAAAGCGGATGATCCGCTACCGGGGCCGCACACCGCTAAAAACTTTGGTGGGCAAAAAATGGAAGCCGGTCGACTCAGAAATTCAATACCAACAGGAGAAGCCCGGTGGTTAACGGGAAAACGTCAGCCCGTATCGCGGTGATTGGCTCCGGCATTAGCGGACTGTCGGTGGCTTACTTGTTCCAGCAGCGGCACGAGGTTCACTTATTTGAGTCCGAGGCGCGCTTAGGCGGCCACGCCAACACCGTTGTGGCCTGCGGTCAGCCGGTGGATACGGGTTTTATTGTTTTCAACGAGTTGAACTATCCCCATCTCACCGGTTTTTTTAAACACTTAAAAGTTCCGGTGGCGGATTCAGAAATGACGCTGTCGGTGCGGTTTGACCGGCCCAATTTGGAATGGGGCGGAACTACTCTGGCCACTCTAATCGCGCAAAAACGAAACCTGCTCCGGCCGAAATTCTGGTTTATGGTTCGGGACATCCTGCGCTTTCACCGCGAGGCTAGTGCCAACCTCGCGGCCTCGCGCGCGGCTGGGTGGACCCTTGGCGATCTGTTGCGCATTAAGGGTTACAGTCTCCCGTTTATTAATTGGTACTTAGTGCCAATGGGAGCGGCGATTTGGTCCACTCCGGCAGCGGCCATGCTGGAGTTTCCGGCCGAAACATTTTTGCAATTTTGTATCAATCACCGCTTGCTGCAAGTTGAGGACCGGCCCGTATGGAAAACAGTCCGGGGCGGCTCAATCGAGTATGTAGAGCGCGTCGCTAATAACCTCCGGCATGTCCATCTGGGTCACCCGGTCGAGAGCGTCACCCGCACGACGGCGGGCGTGGAGTTGGTGTGCGGCGGCAAAATGTTTTTGTTCGACGCCGTAATTTTCGCCACTCATCCGCCGCAGACCGTGCGGATTTTAAGAGATATGGATCCTGAGGAGCGCCAAATTCTGGAAAGCTTTAGCTTCCAGAAAAATATTGCGCGCTTACATTCTGATGAAAGTTTTTTGCCCAAACGCAAGTCTCTGTGGTCGGCGTGGAATTTCCATCAGCAATTGGATCACCGCTCGCCGGCGCCCGTGTCGCTAAGCTATTGGATGAACCGGTTGCAGCCTCTGACTACTGAGGAGACCATGATTGTGTCTTTAAATGCGGATGCGGCTCCCAAAAATCTGCACCATGAAGTCACCTATGAACATCCGCACTTTAATCAGAAGGCAATTTCAGCGCAAAAATCACTTGCGCACATCCAAGGCCGCGGCGGAATTTTTTATTGCGGAGCCTGGACACGTTATGGATTTCACGAAGATGGAATATTAAGCGCGGTTCGGCTGGCAGAAACCCTGCAAGTGCCGGTTCCGTGGATAACAAACGAGGTGAACTATGAGTCAGACTCCGTCACTAGCGGTGCGCAGCCTTCTGCGCGCCATGCGGAAGGGTGAAGGCGGCCGCATTAATTTGCAGTTGCCCGATGGCACCCGGCAAGATTTTGGCGCTGGACAGTTGGTCTGCGAAGGCCGAATTCACAGCTGGGATGTCTTGGAACAAATTCTTCGCCGCGGCGACGTGGCCGTGGCCGAAACCTATATCGATGGGTCGTTCGAGTTGGATCGCCCGGACGGATTGATCGAATGGGCCTGCCGCAACGAAGTTCATATGAAAAGAGCGATCAAAGGAATTGCGGTGGCCATGGTCTTGGACCGCCTTCGCCACTGGCGCAATAAAAACACCTTGGCCCAATCGCGGAAGAACATCGCCAGTCACTATGATCTCGGCAACGATTTTTATCAGCTTTGGCTGGATCAAACCATGACCTATTCATCGGCCATTTACACTCCTGAAACTCCCACTCTCGAGTCCGCACAAACTCAAAAATTCGAACGGATTTTACAGCAGTGCGGGGCCAAGACAGGCGACCATATTCTGGAAATCGGCTGCGGTTGGGGCGGTTTTTTTAGCCACGCCGTAAAAAGCCGCGGCTGCCGGGTCACCGCCGTCACAATTTCCCAACGCCAATATGATTTTTGTTTGCGCCGCATAGAGCGGGAGGGACTGCAAAATCACGTCACGCTTTTGCTGGAAGACTATCGCACGCTACGCGGCGAATTTGATCACGTGGTTTCCATCGAAATGATTGAGGCCGTGGGCAGTTCGTTCTGGCTCGGATATTTTCAAAAAGTCCGCTCTCTGTTGAAATCCACGGGCAAGGCCGTGATCCAAAGTATCACCATCCGCGAGGACCTCGCCCGCAGTTATGCTAATGGCACTGATTTTATCCAGCAGTATATTTTCCCAGGCGGTCAGCTTCCGCCACCGTCGGCCTTTGCCACGGTCAGCGGCAATGCGGGCTTAAAATTAGTGAGCATGCACGCATTCGCTCCTTCCTATGAGCGGACCTTGCACGATTGGCGGGCGCGTTTCAATCAGGCGCACGGCGATGTGCTCAATTTGGGTTTTGACAGCCGGTTCCTGCGGCTTTGGGACTTCTACTTAGCCTACTGCCAGGGGGCATTCCGCATCGACCGCGTTGGCGTATCGCAGTTCACTCTGGAGCCCGTTGCGCAAAGCCGGTTAACGGGCTAATTCGCGTTCGAGCGATAGGGGCCGCGCCATGGTCAGGCCAACGGAATTTTTTGCAGCGCCGATATGGGCCAGCACCTCGGTGCCCATAATCTGCACGCGCGAACCTTTGGGAAAAATTAAACCCTCGCGATCCACAATCAAAATGCCACTGTAGCCTAGCTTTGAGAGCCGCGAAACTTGCACAGCCGTGGCCGGCGGCGCAACTCGCAAACCGTCACGCAGGCTGAGCAGCTGATTTTTAAAAGTTAAATCCCGCAGATAATCCTTCAGCGGAAAATGTGGATTCGGCCTTCCTGAATATTTTAAGATCATCACTTCAGAATTCGGCGGCTCCTCAGGCAGGCTTTGCATATTGCCGATGCGCACGAGCCCGCCGTCTTGTTCGTTCGGCTGGTAGATGTAATTTTTAATTTTAAAATATCCGCAAAATTCAGTATAAGGGCCGCGCTCGGCGGTTTCGGGCGAGGAGATGACTTTGTCCAGGTCATCGAGCGTGGTGGCGGGAGATGAGCCCATTTTATGCGACCACATTCCGTCATCGCCGCGCCGGTACCAATGATAATCTTGATTGGGCCATACAACCACCGCGATCAGGGATTCGTCATTTTTTTGCGTGAACGGAAAAAACCCGGTTTCGGTTAAACCCAAATCGGCGCTTGCGGCTTTGGTGACCGGTGCGCAGTGAAGGTCCCATAGAGACATGCCGCTGGCTTCACCCGGTTGCGCAAAGGAATCTGTGATGCGGTTGGTGGCGTAGTTGTAACAATTATTCCGGTGGACGTGGAGGTAGTCGTTCCAGAATTTCAGATCGACAGCGGGAACATTCACTTGCAGCGCGAACGCGCTTTGTAAGACGAAGAACAAGAGTGATTTCATCTGAAACATTTTATCTAAATTTCGGCGTTTGGCGACTTTTATTGTGCTAGGCTCAAACACGTGAAAAAGATCAGGGAACTCTTCGCATTTGTTAAAGCCGTCGCCGGCGACCCGCGGATTCCGGAGCGCGACAAAACCGTTCTGGTGGCTTTGGTGGCGCTTATTGCCTCACCTTTCGATATTATTCCGGATTGGATTCCTATTATTGGCATCCTGGATGACATAGTGATTCTGGCAATTGTTTTGGATTACCTTTTCAATAGGCTCGATCAGCAGATTTTGCTTTCGCATTATCCCTGGGGAATGAAGAGTTATGTGCGGATTCGCAGAGTGTCTCGCTCCGTTGCTGTTTTAACGCCCGGATTTATTAAAGACAAAATTTGGAAGTTTAAGCCTTCGGTTTATAATTCATAAGATTCTTCTGGCCCGCTTCTTGTAATCCCAACCTTCGGATTTAATGTAGGTGCACAGCAATCGTTTTAAGGCCATTGCCGGCGACGATTTAGCGCCATTGAGCGCAAAAAAAGGGAGAATTATGGGTTTTCGAATAGTCCTCGCGAGTCTTTTGTGTTTGAGCTTCGCAGCTCAAGCCGCGAAAAATCAGGCCGCATCCACGATGCGTGTGACTGAGTCAACCGAGCCGTCCACTCATGCCGCCAACGGCATACGCTTTAGTTTAGCTCGCCCCGTCATGGAGGCACACCTCAAGGTTAGTGGACCTTTTGTGACAAGCACCTCGGGCAACGCCAAGATCGGTAAAATGTGGGGCGGCGCTATTGGCTATGCCTATCTCCCGATTCGCAGACTTGGCTTTACCGCCGGCTTCACTATTTATGATATTGAACGTGGCACCACGCTCGCCAAACTTGATGGCAACATGGCTTACACACTCAACCGTTTTGTTTATCTTAAGGCCGGCACCAATATCAGCGGGTTTACTCAAGAGGAGTCCAGGAAAATAGTGGATCCGTCCCTCGGCGTGCAGACTAGCGTTGGGGTGCAGCTCACTCAGAACGTTGGCGCTGAGATTGGTTATTTATATATGAGTCAGCGTGGAGACGAGCGCATAGACGGTCAGAAATATGAGTTTGAGCTTTATGAGAGTGGTGTGGATTTAGCTTTGACTGCTACTTTTTAAGGTCAGGCTTCGGGCTCGATGCTCGAATCTGAAAATCGAAAATTGAAAATCGAGGGCCAAAATTTGCCGGCGTGTGGGTCTTCGTCCGGCGATTTTCTATTATCGATGGTCTATTTTCGAAATTTGCCTTTTAGGCAAATTTTGGCGGAGAGGGGGGGCTTGCCCAACCCTCCTCTTAAGCTGTTGTTAAAATTGGGTAATCAGTAATTTCAATAACTTGCCATTCTTCAATTGTCGCTCCTGTCGGCTCGTGACAGTCAGATTCGGAGGGGTCTGTTACATTTCCAAATGTTAGGGACCCTTCTTCTTTGGACTCGGACCCGGCGGAGGTGTTTGAGGCGGCTTGGGATTTGATGTTACCGCCTGGAGTTGGGATACAACTCCCATCAGCCCACCGGCTTTTGCCCATTCAAAAATGTCTTTATAGAATTGCGCCTTCTCTTGATCATTCAAGGAAATCAATATCGTAACTTCGGTCATAAACGATGGATAAATATGATAGAGCAGGAGGTTCCATTTTAGTTTCTCGGCGTCATTGGGATGGCTTACTGCCACCGTCGCCTTAGTGCCTTTTCTCAACTCCCAAAAATGAATTGTCTTTATTTGGTTGGCCGGAAGCACTAACTGTCCATTGTTTTTTATTAAGTAAGAATTCCTGCGGCCCGCTTGCTTGGGATAAAAGCGTAGCACGTAGTCTATCGCGATAGCAGAAAGGTCATTGTCTTCAGGAATCCAGGTTGCAAGTGCGCCCGAATAAAGACTGTCTTCGGTTGTTAGCACATCAACCATCAAGACTTCCCGCTTATCGTTCCACAATGTCAAAATTGACCAGGGATGGAGTATTGCTTCTCTGAACCACTTCACCCACTGATATTTAATAGAAATCGGCTCGTAATGTGATCGAGTGATCACTGTAGATGGCCAGATTCCTCCCATTAGAAGCAGTGCTCGATCCCACCAAGTAACTGAGGCCGGGAAATTCTTTTTATATGGAATGACCTGAGCCCGTCGCTCTAAACGGGCCGGAATTCGAATGAGCAAGAAAAAGAAATATCCAATTACAAGGCTTCTTATATGTAATTCGGCCACAAAGGAAAAAAAACTTGGATTGTGAGCGTCCCAACAAAAAAGCCAAGACCATAAAAAGCACAATGGTGACCCGCCCTCGCAATGAAGAATATCCCCTTCGCGAAGAATTAGAGAAAAGGCGGCAGCGCTCGACCCACTCAGTTTATGCGATTCTTGTAAAGTCTCGACGATCAACCGAACATATGAGGCAATGTGGTGACCGTTAATAACCCAACTCACAAGGCATCCAACAACAATTATTGACCATTCAGTAGTTTGAATCGTTCGTGACTTAGGAAAATAGAGACGGAACAATCCCCAGATTGGAAATGCGGGACGAAGTCGCGGCGGCGTACTACGACATCGGCACGGCGGGAGAGATGCACCACAACCCGGGGAAGAACGTCCTCTTCGTCGCGGCGCCGGTGGACAGTATTGCCGTCCGGTTGAAGCAGCCGATCGAAGCGGTGAACCGGCTG
>JANMVK010000274.1:0-5726 GCA_031392725.1 Pseudobdellovibrionaceae bacterium | reverse complement strand
GGAATGTTCATCGAGTTCGAGGTCGCAACAAACATCACATCGCTCAGGTCAAAGTCGACCTCGACATAGTGGTCGCCAAAGGTATGGTTTTGCTCCGGACCGCTGGCCCAAAGCGCGGCTAAGCCGCTGGCGCGCAAAATTTGCGGCGCGCTTTGAGGCCAAACAATTTCAAATAGGACCGTAGACCACGAAGCTCCCAAGGTCCGCGCCACCACCACTTGGCGTGACAGCGCGGTTAATGTGGAATGAATCATCCAGCGATAGAGCAACGGCAGCGAAATTAGGGTCAACGCCACGGCCGCCAGAGCCAATTTGCCTAACTCACCTTCCACCGGAAGAAGCAGCAAACCAAATCCAGTGATCGCCGGGCTTGGAGCCAAATAGCCGTTGAGAAACCGCTCAAGTCTTGGATTTGGTGATGCGTACGCTATCGCTAAGAACGCCAGCAAATGTAAAATGCCAACGGCAAGGCCCAACGCCGCGCTGGTGACTATCCCCTCCAAAGCTGGAACCACCAGCGTTTCATCATAACCGGTGGTGAGTGCCGTCCAACTTCCCCCCAGCCAGCCCGCGCCCAAAATAAAAACCGGTGCGAACACCATAAGCTTTAGCGCGCGGCTGCCCAAGTAAGGGATCGCCCAACGCATTTGCGTTTGCTGCCAAAACGGCCGCGGTAAAATGCTGGCCATAAAAAATAAAAAAAGACTTTGAATCGCCGCGAGCATCACGGCTTTATCCCAAAGCCCATCGGCGCGAATGGCATCGAAGATCGCCACTTCCAGGGTCACCACTCGCTCCCCGCTTAGTAACAGCGGCAGGGAAAAACTGGTGAAGCTCAGCGAAAAAATAAATAAAGATAAATACGCGAGATCTGAACGCAGCAGCGGCAGTGCGACCCGGCGCCAAAAAGCGGCGGGCTTCACTCCCATCACCCACGACGCATCCGCAAGCCCGCCCATTTTGGCTTTTACCAAACGGTCGAGCGACACGGCCACCAATCCGGAATTCAATAACACGTGAGCCACGATCACCGCTCCCACACCATAGGGAAAATCTCCCATCACCGGCGCCCACGACAATAAACTTAGCGCGATAAATAGCGGCGGAACTAAGTTCGGCAACAGCAACGCCGCTTCGACCCAGCGGAAGGAGCGCGTGCCCAGCCATCCCTGCAATCCGCGGAACAGAAAAAATCCAGCAAGCATGGTGGCGATGGTGCTCAACAAAGCTTGAGATAGAGAATTGAACAGCGGCGGAACGATGGCGTCCACACCCGGCCAGCTCCAATGAGGAATGGCCACAATCCAAATTAAAAATGGAGAGATCAGCAGCAGCCCGATACTAGCGCTAATTGAAGATCTGATCCCAATCATGAAAGTCCTTAGCCTCTGATTTTTCGCCGGTAGTGGTTTTTAAAACTTTAAGTTGCGGCAACTCCGCGAAGACCGAGCCTTGTTCCACACTTTTCAGCACGGGCAGCATGTAATTTCTGGTCATGATTATAAGCTGTGATTCAGGCTGAAGGAGATGCTGCACGAACTCAGCGCCGAGCTCACATTCTTTGCACGACGCCGGCACCGCCGCCAACTCCACTTGCACTGGATGGCCTTCGGGGAAAGACAAAACCTGGAAGGAGCGGTCATTGTCCACGCTCCAGTGATAAGCTAACGACGTCAGATAGGAAAATACAAACTTCACCTGATTTTTCTTAAATAGCCCATAGGCGAAAGCCCAACTGGGCGAGACCGAAAAAACATTTTCCTTAAATTTACCCAAGAACTCAACCGTGCCCGCGCCCTTTAAATCCGCCACCCAATTGTAAAACTGCATTCCGGGCGAACTGGCGTGAGGATCCTGCACGGCGAATTGTTTGCGGTAACCGGGATCCAGCAGCTCGTCAAATTTCTGCGGCACCTTCCCTGGTCCCTTGCGGTAAACAAACGACATCGGGCTCCAGTCAAACGGCACAAACTCCGAATCGGCGAACTCCGCGATCGCCGGATTCCATTCCACTCCTTCGGCGGTCAGGGTCTGCCACGCGAAATTTTTGCGGGCATTGGCGAGCATCAGTTGATCCAAGCCGACCACCACATCAAAGCGCGCCATCTTCAAGCGCTCGAGCAACATCCCGGCGTCGGTGACCGCGGTGATTTCCACTTTACAGCCACAGTCTTTCTGAAAATCTTTAGTGAGATATTCGCCCGGTCCATTGGCGCCCACAAAAGTGGCGTAGGTCAGCAGGCGTAATTTTTTATCAACAAATGGTTCGCGCGGAAGACCGCGGGTCATGATCATCTGCCGCGCGGTAATTAGAGCCAAAACCGCCGACACGCCCAGGATCAAAAACACCACGAGTCGAGCCCGCATGCTCACCACCAGAGGCCGCGGTCACGCTTGAAGAAAAAGTAATCCAATCCCAAGCAGCGGCCGGCGCCGAGCCAAGCTAAAATTAAAAATAGCACCAAGTGTAACTTGTGAAGTTCCACAAGTTCGGGACTGCTGTTGTAAACGAAATTCAAGGTGACGATGGCGGCCAGCGCGGCCACGGGACGGACAAAAAATCCCAGCAGGAAACTAAAGCCCACCAAAAATCCAAAATACACCACGCAATAGGCAAAAATTTGCCAGTGCGGCACCACCACTTGATCCAAAAGATCTTTGTACCAATCGGGCGCCTGGCTGGCCGGGCCCCATTCGGTGATGGCCGACACAATTCGTGGTTGCGTGAGATAATCACCTTGATAGCGCAGCCAAGCCTCGGTCAGAAAACACCAGCCGAGATAAATGCGCAGGAAGGCCACCGGCACAAGATGACCAACATATTTTACGCTTTCCAAATAGGCCACTAACATGACCGCATCATCCCTTAACCCCTAGCTTAGGACAATCACCTTCTAAAAAACAACGCTCACAGGCGGGCTTGCGCGCCTTGCAGATTTGCCGACCGTGCGTAATCAGCCAATGGGGGAACATAATCCAATCCGTTTCGGGCACCAGCTTTATTAAATCCTGCTCCACCTGTTCCGGCGATAAGGCCGTGGTCAGGCCCATGCGGAAGCTCAAACGCTTCACGTGCGTATCAACCACCACGCCGACGGCTTTGTGAAACGCATTGCCCATCACCACATTTGCGGTTTTGCGGCCCACGCCGGGAAGTTGGATCAACTGCTCGAGTTCCTGGGGCACTTCCCCGCCATAATCATTCACCAAACCCTGGCCCATGCCTTTTAAACTTTTTGCTTTGGCGCGGAAAAATCCGGTGGACCTGATGATTTTCTCAATCGAAGGCAAGGAAGCGGCGGCGTAATCTCCGGCTTTGCGGAATTTTTTGAACAGGTCCTTGGTCACAATGTTAACTCGATCATCCGTGCACTGCGCGCTGAGAATAGTGGCCACCAAGAGTTCCAGCGGATTTTTAAAATTCAAAGCGCAATGCGCGCCGGGATAGTATCGCTTTAACTTCTCCAGGATGGTCTTTAGTCGCGCGGCCTTTTGCGCCTGATTTTCTCGCATGCACCAGGTTGTAGCCAGGCACAGGACTCATGTCGAGAAAAGTCTTTCGGGACTCGGCGGAAACTTTCACTGTATTACAATGATGTGAATGGAAGGTGGTGCCATGGAAGGTCCACGCCCGGTACACGAACATGAGCTCGGCGACCTGATCAAGTTCCTGTCGGACAATCTCCGTCCGCAACAGGCCTGGTCCATCGCTGAAGAATATCCGACCGCGATTCAAAACGAAAATTTGAACAACGTCCGTGTGATCACCGACAACGGCACGTTCTTATCAGCTGCGGTGATGCGCCCGCTGGTGATTAAATCCCCGGCAGGTCTTTTCAAAGCCGCGGCCATCGGCAGCGTGGTCACCAATCCCGCCAACCGCAATCAGGGCCTGAGCCGCCAAGTGATGGAAGATTGTTTAAAGGCGGCGGCCGATCACGGTTGCGACTTCGCCATTTTGTGGACCAATCTTTTTGATTTTTACCGAAAATTGGGTTTTGAATTGGCCGGCACTGAAATCTCGCTCACAATCCCCACTAATTTCAAAACACCCGACGCGCCCGAGTTGCGCTATTTGCAATCCAACAAGGTGGACGCCGACGCGATTCTGCGCCTTTACAATCAGCACACCACGGGTACGATTCGCACCGCCGACGACATCCGCAAATTCCTGAATATTCCCAACGCCCGCGTGTTCACCGCCTGGGACAATCAAAATATTCTGCAAGCCTACGCCATTGAGGGCAAAGGCGCAGACCTCGAGAGTTACATTCATGAGTGGGGTGGCGGCGTTTCCAAACTTCTACCCTTATTGAAATTCGCGGTGACCCAGGAGAAACGCCCGCTGACGCTGATCGCGCCCAGCCACTCCACCAATCTGATCCGCCAGCTGGCCGCCTTGGGTTGCAAAGAGCACAGTGGAATTCTCGGCATGATCAAGATTCTCAATCCACCCAACTTCCTGCTAAAAATAAAAAAATTCGTGCGCGCCATGGGCGTTGAGGACATCGTACTCGAGCCGCGCGAGGGAAATTATTACTTAGGCTACAAGCAGGAAATTTTCCGCACCGATATTGAATCCGATTTAGTGCGCTTGGTGTTCGGCCCGCTCAAGGCCTCCGATCTCAAGGCTTTCGATGCCGAGACCGCGGCTGCCTTTGAAAAGGTATTTCCCATCAGCATGTGGATCTGGGGCTGGGACTCCGTATGAACGGCAACCAAAGGACTGAGTGGATGTGGCGCGGACTGCATTTTCTAACCGCATTGAGTGTGCCGTTTGTTCTCACCCTGCTGATGAGCTGCATGAAAGCGGAGGAAGAGAAGGCCGACTTCGGCCCCGAGATTCCCGCCAGTTCCATCGACTTGGCCTTGAGTAAAGCCATTCACAACGCCGACCTCTCGGGCACCGCCGTCGGTCAATTTCTGAGCTACAGTGTGACCCGCCGGCTCGAGAATGAGGAGACCACCATCAACCTCGGGGGCACCCGCGTGTCCGTGTTTGATAAGGTGTGCGATCCCGTCGACTGCTCCGCCAAACTGACCTTCACCTTGAAAATTGAAAAGACCACGCGTTTGGCCGACAATACTTTTGAAGTGCGCCAGAGCGAAGAGCCGTTGATTTTACGAAAAGGCCCAATCGCCCCCGCCTCTTTCGGCCCCACGCCGGGAAAGCTCAGCGCGGCCTCTTTAGCTCAGCACCGGGTGGGCGCCCTGGCCAAAAAACCCACTCGCGTTTCATTTCACCGTCTGCGTGAATCCGACGGCAACATGGACGTGCCGGCGGTCATAAAAAACAAACCCGGTTGCGGAGGATTAAGCCCCTGCGAACTCCCGGTGCACTATGTACAATTTGATATGGTCCAATGGTTTAGCGACGAGACGTATCAAAAGATCTCCTTGGACTTCGCCTTCAGCTTAAAAACGCCCTACCTTCCTTTCGGCGAAGATTTCGACCAATTGAACGGCGTGCTGGTGACCGACTGCCGCGCCACTCAGATCCCGGTTGAAGGCCGTACGGTGTATTTACGGGATTGCATGAGCCTTGAAGATCTCCAAAAATAACGGTACAAGAACCCATGAAAAAGATAGCCGTAGTGTTAGCAGGTTGTGGGCATAAGGATGGCACCGAAATCACTGAAGCGGTCAGCGCGCTGATCGCGCTGAGTGAAGCGGGAGTCACTTACCAAGTGTTCGCGCCGGTCCAGGACTTTCAAGTGGTGGACCAC
>JANMVK010000226.1:0-4652 GCA_031392725.1 Pseudobdellovibrionaceae bacterium | reverse complement strand
GAAGTGCTGATAAAGCGCTCCGCCCGTGGCGGGTCCAAAAATACGCGCGATGCTCGACAGGCTCTGCGACACGCCGAGGTTATTGCCTTGCACATCCTTGCCACTCAGCAAACTCACGCTGCCGTGAAGGGAAGGATTGGTCATGCCGTTGCCGAGAGCCAGAATTGTTACGGCCACCGCCATAAACCCAACCGAAGTGGATAAGCCCGTGAACAAGAAACCAATGGCAGTGAGAACCAAACCGGCTTGCAACATTTTGCGCTCACCGATTTTAGGCATCCACTTGCGGATCAAATAACCTTGAGTGAAAACCAAAATCAGGCCGATGTAAGCAAAGCCGAAGCTGGCTTGCTTCAGCGACCAGCCCCACAAATCTTGCACGTACAAAAATAACGAAGCCTCGATATGGGCCATGGCAAAGGTGTTTAAGAACACCAGCACCATCACCGAGCGCAACACCGGCTTGGTCAAGGCGGCGGTGATTTTGCTCCAACGCGATTCCCTCACTGGTGTTTTTTCATCAAATTTGCGCGACTCCGGCAAATACCAAATGGCGCCCAGGAAATTGGCAAAACAAATACCTCCGGCGATAAACGCGGGATGATAATCGGCGAACACTCCGCCGATCACGGGCCCGAGCAAAAAGCCCATGCCGAACGCGGCGCCGATCATGCCCATGCCCTTGCTGCGGTTTTTTTCATCCGTGATGTCGGCAATGTAGGCCATGGCGGTGGAAATATTTCCGCCGAACAGACCGGCCAAAGCGCGCGCGATAACTAGACCTTCAAAAGTTCCGGCCAAGCCAAATCCGGTATGGGAGAGCGCGGATCCGAGCAAACTCACCAAAATAATTGGGCGGCGGCCGTATTTATCACTGAGCTGCCCCCACACCGGCGCGAATAGGAACTGCATAAGTGAGTACACACTCATCAGCAATCCCACTTGCAGCGGCGAGGCCCCATAGACTTTCGCTAAATACGGATTTAACGGAATGATGATGCCGAAGCCCACCAAATCCATGAACACGGTCAAAAAAATGATGCCCAAGCGCTTGTCTTTCATAAGGCATTAATTAACATCTAAGAAGTCTTATGCTCACTCTTTTTTTGTTCGCATTTGCCATTTCGAATGTATCCCATGCTGAGATGCCGGAATCTCCTAAGGGATTGGATTATCGGATTGACGCGAACGGCACTTACTACAACAGCAGTGTCAATTGGAAGACCGGCGGCGGATCCACTCAGGATCTTCCAAATGGCGGCTACTTCACCGATTTTATCGGTCAGGTGACCTACGCCCAAGATTTGGACAAGTTCCGCCGCATTTACGGCGGGTTCACCTACAGCTCCACCGAAAGCTATGACGGCACCATCACCCGCACCAACTCCGGCTTCAACGAGCTGATCGCGGGTGGCCAATATTGGTACCGGTTTTCGGGTTACCGTCTCGTTCCGTCGGCCGATATGGTTTATCCGCTGGTGCGGGTGGACCGCGAAGCCGATGATGTTCTGCTCGGCGAAGGCGCCATCAAGGCCAAATTCGGCAGCTGGCTTCTGTTTCCCTCGATGGTGACCGGTGGCCGCTGGGTTCCCTTCGGATATTTGGGTTATGAGTACCGCGATGAAGGCCGCTCCCATGCGCTGCCTTATTCGGTGGGCATTAAGTGGAAAATGAGTCCGCTGTGGGCGCAGTTTGAGTACCGCGGCTACGAGCGTTTGTTCGCCAATGCCGACAGTGAGAACCGCAATGTGCGCGATGCTTTTTTGAACAAGGTGAATGGCGGCAGCTATCGTTACTACTCGATTAATCCTTCTTACAGCGAATTTAATGTTGAGGCCGGATACAGCTTTGGACCCGTGTCGGTCTATGGCGGTTTTGCGATTTCAATTAATGGTTCCAGCGCCGCTGATGGTTGGATGGGAATGGCCGGCGTTGCGTATTCGCCGCTTGGAACATTGAAAGCGCCGCCCGACGAGTTTGAACGGATTAATTCTCCGAGCAGCACACCCGACCGTTTTACTCCGCAAGTGGATCCTTTTGACGAGTTTGATCCGACTAAGCCGCCTAAGGATCCCGCGCCTCCTCCGCGACGGAAGCCGGCACCGCCACCGGCTCAAGCGCAACCTCCGGCTGATTCGCAAGGTGCCCCTGTGGATGAGCCGCCGCAAGAAGTGCAAGCGCCACCGCCCGCGGCCGCACCGAAGGCTCAGCCGCAAACCCAGCCCGAGGCTCAACCAAAAGTAGAACTGCGTCCCGCTCCGAAAAAGGTCGCACCACGGCCGCCGCCTCCGGCGCCGAAACCAAAACCGAAACCAAAACCGAAGCCAAAGCCGAAAAAAAACAAGGTGGACAAAATCTTGGAAGAAACTGAGGAAGGACTTAAAAATCTATGATTCATTTAATTTTCACGCTGCTCTCAGCTGTTGCGTTCGCCGCCGGCCCCACTCTGTCGGGGGTCAAGCTAAAAGAAGGCCGCTACACCAATGGAACCTGCGTAGTGACCGTCGACAAGTATCCCGATGGCTCTCACACGATCCGCGTACAATCCAATATCCAGGGCAAGGCCGGCGAGTGTGGCGCGGATAAAACCAAAGACTGCGGAGCTCTTCAGGCCGCCTTTGATCTGGGCGTTAAGCCCGATGGATCTGTTTTCGAGCGCGCGCTTTATCCTCGCGGGATCGAAATGAAGCAACCCGTCCTGAATCGGAAAGCGGACGGTTCATTGAGCACAACTTTTGAAATGAAAGAAGCCAAATTCATTACCGGGCGCGTTTTGCATCACAGTCAAATGTCGCTGGATTTCAGCGCCACCGGTGACATTCAAAGCGTGAAGGCCTTTTGGGACTCGCGCAATTCGCCAGATGCCGCCGCCGTTCCGACCACCCGGATTGCGAACCGCTGCAATGATTTGAAATTTGAAGCCGCGGCTAAGCCGGGCGGCGCGGAACCCGCACCCGATACCGAAGGCGCGGTCGACCGCTAAACTTACAGATCCGCCATTTTCTTTTGTAAGGCTTCAGCGATGCGGGTTTTAAGCGAGGCTTCGTCGTTGCCCTCGCGCTCACGTAAACTCTCCGCTACTTTGGCTTCTATAATTGGGTTGGGCATAATTTTTTGCCCTTGATCCATCATGGTCAGATGGCTTTGGATTAGCGCTTTGAGATTGTTCTCAAACTGCATGCGCAATCTTTTGAGATCGGTGATGTCGGTATAAATCTTTTTCAGCGAGTCGCGCGCCTCGCGCACGATCACTTCAGCGCGCTGATTGGCGTCGTTGATGATCAGCTTGGCTTCGCGGTCGGAATCGGCGGTCATGCGCTCGGACATGCGGGTGGCGGTGGTGATGGTGCTTTTCAGCAACTGATCGCGCTCGCGGTATTCCACTACGGCCAACTCTTTTTCGCGCAGATTCTCTTTTAGGGAATTGCGCTCTTTGATCAGCCCTTCGAGTTCCTCGGCCACCAGGCGCATAAAATCCATGACCTCTTCCGGGTCAAAACCCATCATTTTGCGGTGAAACGTTTTATGGGCAATATCGATTGGAGCTATTCGCATAAGTCCCCCTGCATTCAGGATAAAGGTGTCCGTCACCTTTTTGCAACTATTTGCGTCAAGTTTCTTCAGTCTTGGGCGAGTTCACGGTCGCGGAGCGCGGATTTTTCGAAGGAGTAGCGCAGCAGCCGCTCAATTTCCAATTCCCGCATGGAATCGAGACCGGCGGCTGTAATGCCTTTTTTACTGGTCACCTTGGCCTGCAGCTCTTCCAATGATTGCGGCGCGGATTTCATCGCCAGAGTGGCGGCGCCGAGAAACGTGTGCACCGTGAGTTCCTGTGCGGTTTCCGATTCTAGACCATGCTCCTCGAGCCACTCCTGCCAATAAATCATCAACTCAAATACAAAACCAACTCCCGCGCTGCTGGCGACGGAGAACGCCTCAAAGGCATCGCCCTCCTCCAGTTTCAGGGTAAACCCGAGAGGTTTAAACATGCGCTCCATAAATAAATCGGTGCGGATGTGAGGCGCGTTCCCGCAATAGGCAAAGGCGCCTTGGCCAACTTTGGCGGGAGTGTTCGCCATGACCCGCACTAGATGTTTGCAGTGGGGCAAAAGTTTTTTTAATTTCCGAATTGTCACGCCGGCGGCCAAGCTGACCACCAGCTGCTCTTCGCCGAAACTAGTGGAAATGTTCTCCACGGCGGATTCCAAGTCCTGCGGTTTCACCGCGAGGAACACCACATCGGCGGTATCCACCACGGCCTCGTTGGTGGCGGCGATTTTAATTTTGAATTGCTCCTCGAGCTTTTGCAATTTTCCGGGAGTGCGGTTGCTGACGATAATATCTTGCGCGGGTAACAAATTTTTCGCGAGCCAGCCCTCGATCAAGACATGAGCCATGTTGCCGGCGCCGATAAAGCCTATTAATTATTTAATTTAACCTCTGTTGGCCGCGTCGTCGCGGCCGCCCCGTTCTCCAAAGATCTCAGTGCCGATGCGGATCCAAGTCGCGCCTTCTTCGATAGCCACTTCAAAATCCGCGCTAGTGCCCATCGACAATTCATTTAACCGCAATTTGTCGCGCATGGCCCGTGCTTTTTTAAAAAATGGGCGGACTTGCTCGGAATTTTCCAGCAGCGGCGGCATCACCATCAG
>JANMVK010000166.1:0-2133 GCA_031392725.1 Pseudobdellovibrionaceae bacterium | reverse complement strand
TGGACGGCCTCACGAATCGACGGTGTCAGCACGGCGGCCAAAAGTGCCGCGGCCATAAGCATTAACACACTAAACAGAACCCACCGTTGCGCAGACATGGACCTATTGAAGCAAACTTTTACGGCTTCAGCACGACAAAACTGAATTGGCGTCCGGCGCGGGCGTTATCACGCCGGAATGAGTGGAAGGCGGGACTGGTGAAGGTGTTTTCATCGCTCGAGAAGATTTGAATTTCGGGAAAATGCTGGAGCAATTGAATTTTTAAAAGTCCCCTAAGATCGAAGTAACACTTGGCCGGGTCGTGGTGGTTTTGCACCAACTTTTCCACATCGGCGCTTTGTGGAACTGAGGCGATGAGTTGGTCCATGACCTCGCGCCCAATTTCAAAACTCTTGCATTGAATATGCGGGCCGATGACGGCGACCTCAGGCGGCTCGATAAAAAAAACTTTAGCGGTGCCCACGATATCGGACGCAGCTCCGCGCCAGCCCGAGTGCAAGGCGCACACTTGAGAATTATTGGCCAGCATCAGCGGCACGCAGTCGGCGGTTTGAATCACCAGGGCTTGATTGACCCGCCCGGTGAAATGTCCGTCGGCCTCGATCACTTCTTTGGCGTCGGCGTGCACCACATGATGGCCATGAACTTGCTTTAAAAAACAAAATTCATATTTGGGAAATTGTATTGCTAGCGCCTCCCGCTTGAGCGCGGAGGAACCAAAAATAAAATCGGCTTTGGCGGTTTCAAAGTGCAGTCCAATGAACAAGCCGTCGCGGATCAGGGGCTTCATCATATATTAAATCCCAGGCCCTCGATAAATTCCACTACGTCGTCCGGCCACGGCACGCGGAAAGTGAGGCGGTTGCGTCCCCGCGGATGCAGAAAGCCAAGTTCACAGGCGTGCAGCATCAGGCGCGGCGCCGACTTTTTAAATTTGCCGCCGTAAATGGGATCACCCAGGATGGGATGCCCGAGTTCCGACATATGCACGCGGATCTGATGGGTGCGGCCGGTCTCAAGCCGGCACTCCATCCACGAGTGCGTTTTATTTTTATGCACAGTTTTATAGTGAGTGACGGCGAGTTTGCCCGCGCCGGCCTTATTAGTGGCAAAGCGTTTGCGGTCTTGCGGGTGACGGGCCAGATGCGATTTTAACATTCCCTGCCCGGGGACTGCGTTGCCCGCCGTAATAGTCCAATAAATCCGGTGCACTGTTTTTTCGCGGAATTGCACGGCGAGATCATGATGAGCGGTGTCGTTTTTAGCCACCACTAATATTCCGCTGGTGTCGCGGTCCAAACGGTGAACAATGCCGGGCCGCTGCTCGCCAAAGCCCATGGAGAGATTTGCCGTGTGATGCAAAAGAATATTTACCAGCGTGTCTTGAGCGTGGCCCACGGCGGGGTGAACTACCAGCCCGCTCGGTTTATTAACCACGATCACATCTTCGTCCTCGAATAAAATATCTAATGGCTGATCGAGCGGTTCAAGATCTTGCGACGGCGGCGGCGGAAGCGCGATTTGAATGGAAGTGCCGGGCGCCACTTTGTAAGACGCCTTCAACACTTTACCGTTGTGAGTGACCAAGCCGCGGTCGATCAACTCGGCGGCACGGCTGCGCGAGGAAATAAATTCCAGCGTCGTGAGCCAGCGGTCGAGCCTGAGTCCGGCGTGTGGCTCGGTTACAATCGCGTGAATAATATTTGAACTATGTGGCACTTTTCTTGGCTTTGAAGAACTTCATGTAAGCGTCGCTGATTTTTTTCTCGTTGAGGCCGAGAACGCGCGCGATGTTGATGACAAATCCGCGGGTGAACACCGCGACGGGCATGGTATCTAAATGGTTGGCCTCGAGCGCGCCGAGCGCGGTTTTGGTAATGCGGATTTCCTCCGCCATCTGCTCAATGGTCACGCCTTTATACAAACGCACGCGTTGCAAAAATTTTCCGTCACACTCTTCCACGGCGTTGATCTCGCGTTCGACATCCGGCTTCACTTCGTAAACACTGAATTTGGTTTTGGCGAAACCGGTGGGCAAGTCTTCCACTTTGCGGTGGCCGCTTGTCACTTTCACGGGGCCGACCCAGGCGTCTTCCACTTTCTTGCGCGCTTCTTGCGCCGAATATTGCGTGG
>JANMVK010000148.1:0-4102 GCA_031392725.1 Pseudobdellovibrionaceae bacterium | reverse complement strand
GTGGTCATGGTCGGAGAACTCCGGTTTTCTCGCCATCAGTTTTTATAGTGAAAAACGCAGTCTGGATGATCTCTACGATCTGATCGAACCCACGCTAACTCCGCGCCTCACGCAAGTGCCAAACGCCGATGAGGCGGTCCTATGGAATCCCACGCAAAAAGAAGTGAGCATCGAGTTGCAACCCGAGGCCATGGCCGCACTGCAAGTGATGCCGCGGGATGTGGCTAAGTCTGTGGCGCAGGCGACCAACGCCCAAAACGGCGGCGCTCTGATGGTCAACACCAACAACTTACGTATTCAGATGCCGCGTTCAGCTCTGACTCTGGAAGAATTGCGCGTCATTCCCGTCGTATCCTCCACCGGACGCGCCGTTCACTTACAAGATGTCGCTCATATCGAACTCAAAACCTCAGCACGCAACTCAAAAAGTTTTAAAACCAGTGGCTCACCCAGCCTGATTCTATTCGCCACCCCCTCACCGGGCGGCAACATCAAGGAAATGGCCGAGACCATTCTTAAAATTGTTAAAGACGTAAGCCCAGCCTGGCCTAAAGATGTGCAAACCAAAATCCTAGTGGATCCCTCGGAATTTATCCGAAACTCCATCAACAACGTATTTCACGAAGTGTTAATCGCCGCGGCCTTAGCCGTTTTGATTTTATTTTTATTCGTCGGCAGTCTCAGAAATGTAGCCACCGCCGCAATTGAAATCCCATTAAGCATAGTTCTAGCTTTTATTTTAATGCGAATGACGGGGATCAACATCAATCTGATTTCCCTCGGCGGCTTGGCGCTCTCGGCGGGGATGAACGTCGACGCCTCCGTGGTGGTGATGGAAAACATTTTTCGTCATTTCGAAAACCACAAAGGCCTGCTCAACTACGAAGAGCGTTTTAAAATTGTGTGCCGGGCTGTGGACGAAGTCCGGTTGCCTGTCATCGCCTCGACCATCGCCTCTGTGGTGGTGTTCTTGCCGCTCGCCTTCACCTCGGATTTAAGTTACGCCATTCTCGGCGATCTGGCCAAGACCGTGGTTTTCTCCCACAGCTTCTCCGCTGTCGTCGCTCTGATTTTAGTGCCGACCATTCGCCTGCAACTAATGGGTCTCGAAAAAGGTAAGACACCTCATTCGCCCATCGAAGGAATCCTGCGCCGGATCGAGAACACTTACATCTCAACCCTCCGTTTATTTTTGCGCAGCCGTAAAATTCAGACCGCGACTTGGGTCGGATTGGTGGCGGGCCTGGCCCTTTTGGTCGGCTTAGTTTTACCGCGCCTCCCCCGCGAAATTATCGGAATGCCTGACACGGATTGGATGATTATCGCGGTCAACACCCAGGGCAACACCATGACCCGGCAAATGGAGGAGCAGGCAGCCGAAGTGGAAGCCAATCTCCTAAAAAAATTCGGCAAAAATATCAGTTACACCTTCACTCAGATCCAAGGCGCCAACCGCTCCAGCGTGATGGCCCGCCTCCACGACAAAAAACAAATGCAAGAGGCGTGGAAGCAATATCAGGAGTTCTTTCAGAACACTCCGTTCATGACCTTTTTTGTCTTCCCGTGGAATCCGTCGGAGCTGCCGATTCCCGATCCGCCCCACTTTCAAGCGTCCATTGTCGGCGGCAGCGCGCGCGAGCGCTTGGATCTGGCCCATGAAATGGACGAAGTGCTAAAGGCCAAGAAAATGTTTAGCCGCGTGTGGCAAAAACCCGGATTTGAAAAATCCGAAGAGCTGGTGATCAAACCCCATTTGGAACAGTGGACTCCGCTTATCACAGCGGGCAGCACCATTTCGCCATCGGATTTGACGGACATTTCCCGCATCGCCACCCAAGGCCGGCCCATTGGCCAATGGATTTTGGGCGACCGCAGTTACGATCTGGTTCTGCATTATCCCGAAAACACCATCAAGACTCTTGAAGACCTTGCGGCGTTTCCCATTGGCGCCAAAGGTAAGGTGATTCCATTAAAAGCTTTAGCTGAAGTGAAAGTGCAGCGCGGAGATCCGCCCGGTTACCGCAAAAATCAGCAGGATGTAGTCTTACTGCAAGCCAAGCAGGACAAAGACAAAGAAGGCAAAGAAGAAACCGCGGCGAAAGAGGCCAAGTCGGTTTTAGAAAATTGGATTCGGGACAACAAGACCAGAATGAAAACGGTGTCCGTACAATTTGATGACGCGCAATTTGAACTGAACGATGCCCTAAAACAGTTGGGCTTGGCCGTCGCCTTGTCCGTGCTGTTGATTTTTGTGGTGATGGTAATTCAGCTCGGCGATGTGATGAGCGCGGTGTTGGTGTTGATCTCCGTACCTTTGGGATTTATCGGCGTCCTCGTGTCGCTATTTGTATTTCAAAGCACCCTGTCGCTGAATTCAGCCTTGGGTGTGATTCTTCTCAATGGAATCTCCGTTGCCAACAGCATTATCTTGGTGGACTTCTTTAACAAACTTTTGCGTTCTGGAAAAGGTGTGGCGGAAGCCGCGCTGGAAGCGGCTCACGCCCGACTACGGCCGATTCTTATGACATCGTTGTGTACGACCATCGGCATGCTGCCCATCGCCTTGGGCCTAGGTGAAGGCGGCCGCGTGTTGCAACCACTGGGCATCGCCGTGAGCGGTGGCTTATGGGTTTCCATGCTGTTCACTTTGTTCGTAGTGCCCGCTCTGCAAGTGAACTATTGGCTGTGGCGGAAACGGCGCGAGCAAAGACGGGGAGTGGAGTCCATGGTGGAAGTGTCCCTATGAAGACTTGGCTTTTAATCGCATGTCTCGCCAGTGAGTTCGCCACGGCCGCCACGCCCACTTTTCAACAAGCCTTCGATAAGTTAAAAGAGCGCAGCACCAATTTGCAATCGCAGCGCGCGCAAGTACAGAAATCCGAAAGCCAGCTGCTCGCCAATCAGGCCGCGTTTTTGCCGGCGCTCACCGCCTCCGCGCAAGAGCAGCAGGTGACGGATCCCTCCTATTCGCGGACCCAACAGGGTTTGCTTAATGGCAAACTTAATTTGTTTCATTCCGGCGCCGATGTGGCCGGATACCGCAGCGGCCGGGCCGCCCTGGAGAGGGAACAAGCCCGCTTAAATCAAACGGAATTGGATGAAGAACAAGCGCATTTGACGTTGTTGATCGGCTACGTGCAATCCAGCCTGCAAATGCAGGTCGCAAAAAACATTTTCCATTTAAGCGAAGAGTTAATGACCATTCAGGACGCGAGATACAAACGCGGATTGGTGTCCTTACAGGAAACGCAAAAGGCGATGGTTGAAAAGAGCAATTCGTCAGCCAAGCTGCAAGATGCCGAAGGCCGCTTCGAACAATCCCGCGCGGCTCTGGCGACGCAATTGGGTGAGCAGGACATTGAAGCCGGCTGGCCGTGGAAACCATTCTTGGGGAAGTCAGCGGTGGCCGATTTATCCAAAAAAGAATTTGATGTGAAATCACTGCCCTCATGGCATGTAGCGGAACAAAATGTAGTGGCGGCCAACCAGGGAATGCGGGCCAAGTTCCGTGACTTTCTGCCGTCCCTGGATATAACAGTCGGCTATGGCTATTTGGATTACTTAAACGATAAGACGCCGGGATTTCAAACCACCTTGTTGCTGACCGTGCCACTCTTCGATTTGAAACAACACGCCGATTATCGAGTGCAGCGCCAGCAAGAGTCCCTGACCGTGATCGATAAGGAAAAAGTGAGACGGAACTTATTGAGTGACTGGATGGAAACTAAAACCAAACTCAACATCGCACTGCAATCCGCCCAGGAGCGCGAGCGCAGCCGGCAGCTGGCGCAATCCCTTTACGAGGACAACCAGCGCCGCCTAAAAGCCGGCCGCAGCAGCATGAATGATGTTTTAGTCGATCAAAACCGCTTAGCCGAAGCCGAAATCCTGGCCATCAACGGTTGGGCGGACGCCCATCTGCTTTATTCCCGCTTCTGCCATGCTCTCGGCCGTCGAGTGAATTTTCAGCAGTTCGGCTGTCTGTAGTAGCATTAACGAATTAAATCCATACCGAAGCACCTGCCTGAAAGAGGAGTTCGCTACTTTAGCGCTGTCGTCCATCGGACAGATCGCCCAAAGTCCGATCCTTTCGCGACCAAAG
>JANMVK010000138.1:0-1275 GCA_031392725.1 Pseudobdellovibrionaceae bacterium | reverse complement strand
ATTGCGTAATTGGGGTTAGCCGTTATGAAGATCGAGTGGGGACCGCCCGGACGGAACTGCGCGGGCAAGTCGCGGCGCGATTTTCTGAAGATCGGCGCGCTGGCGGGCATGGGGCTGTCGCTGCCGGACATGGTCCGGATGCGCCCCGGTAAAAATCTTCATGCTAACTCAACCCCACTAAACGACTCACTTTCCGCGGCTCTTCTGGTGCTGCCAACTCGATGGTGGCTACAAGTGTTTTGACGCTACGCGGAAAGGCGGTTTAACCAGGAGGACATTATGCCAAGTTTAACTATGAAGGACATGCTCGATGCGGGCGTGCACTTCGGACACCAGACACAGCGCTGGAATCCAAAAATGAAGCCCTACGTCTACACGGACCGGGGTGGAATTCACATTATCGACTTACAGAAGTCGGTTGTCTCGGCGAAAAATGCCGCCGAATTCGTAACGAAGATCGCCGCTGAAGGCGGACGTTTGATTTTCGTCGGCACCAAGAAACAAGCGGTCGAGCCGATTAAAGAAGCGGCGGCCAAATGCGGTCAGTACCATGTGACCAAACGTTGGCTGGGCGGAATGCTCACCAATTTCCAAACCATCAAGTCGAGCATCGATCGCCTGAAAAAGATCGATCAGATGCGCGAAAAAGGTGAGTTGGATTTCTTCTCTAAAAAGGAACGCGCGCGGATGGAGAAAGAATATCTCCGTTTGAACGATTACCTGGACGGTATCCGCGACATGAAGGATGCACCCGCGTGCATGTTCGTGGTCGATCTAAATAAAGAACACATCGCCGTGAAAGAAGCCAAGCGCATCGGCATTCCCGTGGTCGGCATCGCCGACACCAACGTGGATCCCGAAGCCATTGAGTTTCCCATTCCCGGTAATGACGACGCCATCCGCTCGATTAAACTTTTCGCCAATCTCGTGGCCGACGCTTATCTTGAAGGCGCGAAAAAGTGGCAGGAAAATGTGCGCGCGCATGGTGACAAGAAAGAACCCTCCATCCGTTCCGAGCGCATTGAGCAAGAGGCCCGCGCTCCCCGCAAAGATGCCGCTGGTCCCGGACCCGCAGTGGTTAAGGTTACCAAGCCTGGCAGCCGTAAGTTAGTGGCCGCCGGCACCGCTGAGGATGTCGAGATTCAGATGGAAGTTGAACAGGGCGTGACTGAAACTCCGGAGGTCACAGATGAGTCTGCAACCGACACCACCACAACCGAAAAATAGCGAGAGCGTTATGTCGATCAGTGCGAATGCTGTTAAAGAATTGCGTGA
>JANMVK010000020.1:0-2625 GCA_031392725.1 Pseudobdellovibrionaceae bacterium | reverse complement strand
GAGCCGTCCGTCGGTGTAGAGCTGCAGCATCTTGAGGATGTCGCTCCTGGGATTGGACGCCCCGAACAGCGAGCCCTGGATGCCGGAAGTCGCCTTTGGCACCACGGTTCAGTTCATCAAACATTCCCTGGCGCATATCGGGAGGAATTAACAGCATCGGCTCTTCGTGCATCGGGCTCGGAAAAATCCGTGTCTCTTTACCGAAAATATCCTCGTGCGCGCCGGCTTCATCGACCCACTCAAAAGTGTACATCGAGCCCTGCGGCGATTTCGAATAGCGTTCCACGCCTTGTTTCAGCAAGCGGCAAATGGTCGACTTAGCTGAACCCACGGGACCGTGCAATAGAATCACCCGTTTTTCGGTGCCATAGCCAAGAGCGGCCGCGCGCAACACATTGACCAATTTCATTAACGGAATGTCGCAGCCGTAAACCGCGTCTTTGCCGTCATTGTCTTCATCATCAAAAAATTTGTAGTGAACGATTTGTTTTTTAACGTCGATGTATTCGCTGGTGCCTTTTTCCATGATCATGTCGTAAATCCGCTGGAACGCGTTGCGCGTGACTTTGGGATTTTCGCGAATCATGTTGAGGTAGTCGTTGAAACTTCCCGACCAGCTGAGATCAGGATATTTATTTTCGTTCTGCAACGAACGAATCAGGTCGTTAAAATTTGTTCCTCGGCCTGAATCCATAGCCATTTCGCCTCCTCATGCTGGTCGCGCTCCTAGAGCGCTCCCATGGCTAAATTATCCTATGAAACCGCTGGTTTCAGCAATGCTCAATGCCTTTTATTGGACTGCCTATGGCACATGTATCAAATTGAGTTACGCAGGGCCAGCTCTCAGCGGACTTGCAGTTTTTGATAGCCCTCGGGGGCTTCTAACACGAATAAGTTTTTTCTATCCTCGACCTTGGACTTGAACGTTTGCACATTGATCTGCACGGTGGCCTTGCCGTGATCGATGGTGATCGTTTTCTTCGGGCCCAGGCGCTGTCCCCAGCTGACCTTCAGTCCAGTTACGCCGTCTTTACACTCCTGCACGATGCCGTTGGAGTCGCTGGTGCACGTCCAGGATTTGTCGGGTATTGCCTCATCAAACAGCATGTTCTGAATCCACCGCGGATCAATCGGGATGGAGAGGATCGGGCGCATCACATCGGCCTGCGGACGGCCGTAATAAAACCGTTTGGAATCAAACATGATGTAGCGGACTTCTTTTCCGTCAGTCACCAACGACGCCACGCCGGTGTTAAGAGCGCTGGTGACGTCCATGCGTGTGCGTTGTCCGCGCACTAAATTGAAGTTGAGATTAACGATGTATGAGCGCGATTGCTCTTTGTCGCGGATTAAGGCTTTGGCCTTCCAATTGCCTTCATCGATGCTGTCCATTTTCATGGGTTTGGTGATACAGCCATTGAGCGCCAGCAAAAAGACCATGCTTAAAAAACATATTTTCATAACCGGATTAAATCTTATTGAGAGAGCGCAGTCAAAAGTTACTGCGGCTTAGGCTGGGGGAAACTCGCGGGACTGCGGCCCGGCTGCTGAATCTGCGTGTTAACGTTGGCAATCTTCTCCATAATCTTCTGACTGCGCACATTATCGGGTTCCAGTTGCGCGGCCTTCTGATACATCTTCTGCGCTTTTGCCCACATTTGAAAGCGCAGGTACGCATCGCCTAAGTGCTCAGCGATGATGGCTTCATCGGCCTTCTGTTTAACGGCGGCTTCCAGAAAACGGATCGCCTGTTCAACATCACCGCGTTTGAAATGAATCCAGCCCACCGTGTCCAAGATGTAGCCGTCGTTGGGCTGCAGATCGAGGGCGCGGTTGGCGAGAGCAAAAGCTTCATCCAGATTCTTGCCCAATTCCGCGTAGGTGTAAGCCAGATAATTCAGGGCTTGAATATGATCTTTATCCTGATCGAGTACCTTCAGCATTTGGACGATGGTCTCTTTCGGATTTCCCACGCGGTCATACATAGTACCGAGGAAAAAACGCAGCTGAGTGTTAGCCGGAAAACGTTCCACCGCGCCATTCAGCATCTTCACGGCCTGCTTATAGTTCTTTTTCTCGTCGAGCAAAGTGGCGTAGTAAGCGTAAAGTTGCGGCACATCTTCTTGTTTCGCGATAGCGCGCTCAATGGTTTCCACGGCTCTATCCAGCTGATTCAAACCCTTTTGCAGATGCGCGGTGTGAACCACGGCTTCAGCGTAATAAGTGCTGCCGGGAGCGATCTCTTTATAGTGAAGGATGGCGAGTTGCGGTTTTGAAATTTCCTCATACACGGCGCCCAGGTAGTAGCGGACTTTGTCGCTCTCCGGGGCTTGCAGCAAGACATCTTCCAGCCGCTGGGCCGCGGATTCATATTTTTTCTGTTCGATTAAAATCAATGCGATCTGAATTTTGACATTGAGGTTATCGCGCTCAAAGCCGTCAATGTACTCAAGCTGCTCCAGCGCCTTCTCAAAATCTTCTTTTTCCAGAAAGTAGTGACTGAGCTGGCGGGCCATTTCGCGTTCGGGACCAAATTTTTCCTGGTAGGTCCGTAACAGCTGTTCCATTTCATGGTCTTTATTCTGCGCACGCAACAACATGCTTAAAGCCAAGGCGGCTTCCGGG
>JANMVK010000837.1:0-1655 GCA_031392725.1 Pseudobdellovibrionaceae bacterium | reverse complement strand
TTTGAAACCGCGTGGGTCGCCGAGACGCATTTGTCGTGTGAGATTCAAAAGACCGGCGCACAACCCGTGATTCCTCATTTTAAGGGCGAGATCGGTTTAAATACCGACATTTTGCAATTGGCTCACGTGGTGTTCGGGCAGACGCGACGGATCCAAATCGGCTCCGCCATTCGCAATATTTTTTGTAACGGCGGGCCGATTGCCCATGCCGAAGCCATTCGCACGTTTTTAGCTCTGCATGCCATGGACAAAATTGAGGCCCGGGTCTTGAATATTGGTTTTGCTTCCGGGCGCTTTGACTTTTCCAACCGGCCTTATGGAATTGTTCCGCGCAATGAAGTGGAAAAGCTGGCGTGGCCGGTGATGAAGGGCAAAATTTTACTTGAGGCCACGGAGATTTTTTTACGCTTGTTGAATGGTGAGAAAATTTCCCGCGCCGATGTGCCCGTGCAAACTCTGCAGGAATCAGACTTCCGTAAAAAAGAAGAGTGGGAAGCGGTTTACAAAATCGCCCGCCAAGACAAAATCACCATTGATCCTTACTGGAATTTTGAACGGGTGGGAGTGATTCCGTTTGATGTTCCGTTGAATCTCTTGCGCTTAACCATTGGCACCCATGATGCGGCTTCGCAAGAGCTGGCTAACTCCATTTTGCCGGTGGGGGTTTTCAATTTATCGATTACGCCCTCGGAAGTGATTGAGGCCACGCATGAACGCATGCGCAAGGTTTATCACAAAGCCGGTGGACCTTGGCAGCGCGAGTACATGCCTCGCACGGCGATGGTATTTTTAGATAGCACCACGGAAAAAGCCCGCGCAAGTGCCGGTAAAGCTTGGGCCACTTACTGGAAGGCCATGGAGGGAACCCTGGATTCCCGCAAAATCGAACAAGCGGTGAGCAATACGCTGGCGGGTGATGCTGAACATCTCGCGGCTCAAATCCGCGCCAAGTACCACAAAGATGACCGCTTGATGTTATGGTTTGATTTCAACAATCACGACAATGAATTTATCAAAAAAAGCATGGCCGATTTTAAGAGCAAGGTGATGCCCTTGTTGGAGAGCTAGACCATGACCCAGTTAAAGAACTTCATTAACGGTGCCTATGTAGATCCCAGTGATAAGCGCTATCTGGACAAGATATCTCCTCGCACCGGCGACAAAATCTATGAGTTGCCCGATTCTAGCGAACTCGATGTGGTGCAGGCGATAAAAGCCGCAGGCGATGCCTTCCCGGCATGGTCCGAGATGAAGGCGATTGAGCGCAGCCGGATTTTAAATAAGGTCGCGGACTGCATTGATAAGCATGCCGATGCGTTGGCGTTGGCGGAGAGCGAAGATGTAGGCAAGCCTTTAGAGTTGGCGCGCGCTTTGGATATTCCGCGGGCGGCGTGGAACTTTAGATTTTTTGCCTCCAAGCTTTTGCACAAATATGAAATGGCCAGCGATATGGACGGTGAGGCGCTGAACTACGTATTGCGCCAGCCGGTGGGTGTGGCGGGTTTAATTTCGCCGTGGAACTTGCCGCTGTATTTACTCACTTGGAAAATTGCGCCCGCGTTGGCCTTTGGCAATACCGCGGTTTGCAAGCCCTCGGAGTTCACCTCCAAAACCGCCTTTATGCTCGGTGAAATTTTAAATGAAGCCGGTTTGCC
>JANMVK010000810.1:0-3913 GCA_031392725.1 Pseudobdellovibrionaceae bacterium | reverse complement strand
GATCATCGCCAAGCACGCAGTCGACGTGGAAGGGTCACCCGACAAACTGATGCAGGTATTTTTGTGCGCCAAAGTCGGCCAAGACCTGACCCAGCAATGTAACACTGAACTTGAAAACCACACTCAGGGCAGGAAATCGGTACCGGGTATGGGCAAAGGCGAAAGTTACGTGGCCTGTGACGCCGCTAAGGTTAAAGGCGTTGCCATACAGAATGAATGGGACCTCCTCCGTAAAGGCGTCCAGGAAAGTTACAAAAACTGGTGCTCCAACAACCAAGCTGAGTTCACCGCTCTATTTTGTAAGGAGTGTCAGATTATCGCCGACAGAATCATGGCGATGAATGACGCGGCCACTGGTCAGCCGTGCGCGGCCGCTCCGGCAGCTGCCGCAGTTCTTCCACCCGCAGGCGCTCCTGAAACCATTCCTGAAGGACCAGGTCCCGGAGCCGGATAGTTACTTAATCGCCTTCTGGAATTCTTTGATTAAATCTTCATCCTCACGGGCATAGCCCGTGGGTTCCATCAGGTCGCAGTTAAATCCCGCGGCCTCGATTTTATTTTTCAAATCCTCCGCATGCAAGCCACCGATGACTATCGCGGCATTCTTAAACGGATGTTCCTTCAGAGTCTTGATAAACGAGTCATTGCGGTCGGTGAGCGACTTGGTAAACATATCCATCTCGGCGCTGAAGCGCGCTTTCAGCTTAGGAAGAAGTTCTTCCACCGGCATGTCTTTATTCTCTTTCAGCAACTCGGCGGCGGCCTCCGTGTACATTTTTATTCGGTCGGGATCTTCACCCTTGGGTTCCGTCAGCCGCGTCCAGAAGCCGGCCCAGCCACGCAGATTGCTCAGCCGTAAATTTCCCTCTTGAATCAATTTCTCGTTGTCGCCGCAAAGGGTGAGGACCTTGTCGCCGTAGCGGGCTTCAAGCTTCAGCGGCACATTGGTGATGATGCGGTCAAAGCCCTTGGTCTGCGCTTGTTTTTTTAAAGTGGCCAAATCCCAGCCGTTGAACGCGATGGTGAACTCGTCGTTGATCTCGCCTTCGCAGCCTTCCGCTACGATCATATCCAATTTTTTGGCTTTAATTTTATCAGCGAGCGCGATGTAAATGGCCGATTGATTTTTCTCATGTGGATATTTTTCGCGAAAACCTTTGGTCATCGTGCGTGGCGAAAGGTGCCATTGTTTCACAATCATAACAGCGGGAGCCTCTTTGTTCTCAGCTGTCTTACAGCCGCCAACCCGGCTCATCAGCCCTTTAGCATAGGCAGAGGAGGGCAGCATGGTGAACATCACGGTGAATAGCGAAATGAGCAAAGGAACTCCCTAAAGTGTTATTTAAAGGGAGATGGGAGGGGAACGTCAATGCGGATATCAATACGGATATCCGATATCCGATAATCGAGGGGGCCTGCGGCCCAGAAGGGTGGCGGGGAGAAGCTAGCCACTTCTCCCCACCAATTGGAACAAAAGGGGTTTTGCTCGTTGCTCTGAAAACAGTTCTACCAACAGCCCGTAAAGTGCGTATTAAAGCGGAATTAAAGTACTTTAATGGTATTGCGGATCTTTATCCATGCGGGTACTTTACCTCGCATGAGAGTATTAGTTGTTGAAGACGAAAAAAAATCCGCAAGTTTCATAAAAAACGGTCTGCAAGAGGCCGGCTACGTGGTCGAAACCAGTGAGAGCGCCTCAGGCGGCCTCACCATGGCGGCCAATTCCGAGTTTGATCTTGTCGTGCTCGACATTATGTTGCCCGATGGGAACGGAATGGATGTAGCCCGCCAAATGCGCAACGAAGGCTTCAAGGGATTTATCCTGATGTTGACGGCCCTCGATTCGACCCGCGACAAAGTGCGCGGTCTCGATTCCGGCGCCGACGATTATTTGGCCAAGCCCTTTGAGTTCGACGAGTTGCTGGCGAGGATCCGCGCTCTGCTCCGCCGCAAAGAAGGCGGCCGCACGCGGCTCGCGTATGAGGATCTGCAGATGGATTTGATCCAACGCCGGGTTCACCGCGCGGGAGCTGACATTCCGCTGACGCAAAAGGAATTCTCCTTATTGGAGTATTTCTTGCGCAACGCCAACCGGCCGCTCACGCGCACCGAGATCGGCGAAAATGTTTGGGATGTGCACTTTGATAACGAGAGCAATGTGATTGACGTTTACGTCCGCCACTTGCGCAAGAAAATTGACGAACCCTATCCCAGCAGGTTGTTACACACGGTGACCGGATACGGTTACGTGTTAAAACGCGGAGACCCGTGATCTCATTCCGGCGGCAAGGCATCCGCTGGCGGCTCGCAATGCTCTATTTAAGTATTTTCGCAGTCGGATTGGGCGTGTTCTGCGCCCTTTTGTTTCATTATTTTCAGCGCACCCAGCTCGAGGCTTTTGATAATACGCTTTACAATTACGCGGTGGACCTCAGCACCGATTTGGAAATGGATTTTGTCGGGCGCTTGTTCGTGGTGAATTCCAATGTGGCGGAGCGCGGAAAAATGTTTCCGTTCCATTTAGGCTCGATGTTTCTCGAGATCCGCGACACCACCGGAAAAATTCTGCTCCACTCGCGCACGCTGAAAGACCGGCAACTGCCGATGAACGCCAAGCTGCTGGCCCTGATCCAGGAACAAAAAGCCATCACGCAAACCATTAAGGCCAAAGACCTCGGATTGCAATCGACCTCGCCCGAGCTGCGTTTGCTGACCTTTTTCGCCAACCGCGCCGATTGGCGTGAACCGTTGATTTTGCAAATCGCCGTGCCCATGGATCTGCCGCGGCAGGAACGCCAGGATTTGTTGTTGTTCTTCGCGCTCGGCATTCCGATTTTCTTACTGATCGCAGGCGTGGCTGGAATGTGGATGTCCAAACGGGCTTTGAAGCCGGTGCACGATATGACTCTAAAGGCGGCCGCCATCACCGGCGTTGAGAATTTGCGTGAACGCATTCCGGTGCCGGCGGCTAAGGATGAGATTAGTGAACTGGCGCAAACATTTAATTCTTTGCTCGACCGCTTGGATCGCGCCTTCACCAGTCAGGACCGGTTTATTTCCAATGCCTCCCACCAGTTGAAAACTCCGCTGACGATTTTGAAAAACGAATTGCATTTATTGAAACGCGCGCAAGCCTCCGGCGCCGACTTGGGTGACGGACTAGATTCGGCCGCCGATGAAATTCAACGCCTGATTTTGCTGGTGCAGGATTTATTGCTTCTGGCCCGATTGGAAGCCGGCAAAGATACAATTTCATTTTCGCCGGTGCGGCTGGATGAAGTGATGATGCAGGTGGTGGCCCGCATGCAAAAACTCAGCGCCGGCAAGCAAGTTAAAATCCGCACGCAAGTGACGGCCGAGACCCCCGGGCAAGAGCTGAATGTGGAAGTCCAAGGTGATGAAGAGCTGCTGGATTCTATGATCGAGAATTTCGTCGAAAACGCGGTGAAATATTCACCCGAAGGCAGCGACGTCGAAGTCACACTCAAGGTCGTACCCACGGGCGTTGAGCTTTATGTGCGCGACTCCGGCCCCGGCATGCCGGAAGACATGCGCACCAAAATGTTTGAACGCTTTAGCCGCGGCAAGCCCTCGAGCGATATTCCCGGATCGGGTTTAGGCCTTTCCATCGCGGCCGAGATCGCGCGTTTGCACAATGTGAAAATCAATTTGACCAATCCTCCCAGCGGTCTGGGGATGCTGGTCACGCTGTCTTTTTCCAAAGTTTAATCAGAGTTTGTGCCTGTGTTTGAAACCATGTAATCTGGCTTCATGCTTCTCGTAGGTTTGGGCTTCACTATCGGCACCGTTGGAACATTGATCGGCGCCGGCGGTGGAGTTTTTTTAGTGCCCATTTTGCTATTTCTTTATCCCGACGCTCCCAGCACTTGGGTCGGCGGCATCAGCATGGGCA
>JANMVK010000809.1:0-5769 GCA_031392725.1 Pseudobdellovibrionaceae bacterium | reverse complement strand
CTCTTGTCACTTGCGTTTCTGCGATAATTTCAGATTAAAAAGAAAGCTTTGGAGTCAAACCCGGTCTCTGACGATAGGTTTGGGTTAATCGTTCAATCACCGCGAATGAGCGGCAGTAGATATTCTTGCACAGCCATATCGGCCAATGCGACGAGCAGAAAGTACCATACATAAGACGAGAACTGTTCCTGCCATAGCCACTCAAGGGTATGGGCTGCCGATCCTTTGTAATAACCTTTGAATGTCGATGGTGCGTAGCTTAGGTAATTCCACATTTTTAAAAGCAAAATCACGTTAAAAACGTGAAACGGCCGGACGAAGAACAGCAATAGCCTGATCTTCATGTTATGGCCTGCGATTTTTGTATTCATAGACCTCCTTTCAGATCCTCAACGCCATTTGAAATTGGCGAAAGCGTCGGGTTGGTTAGAAACTCATTAGCCCTAGAAAAATAAAACCTGCCGGTATTTGGATTTTCATGGGCATAGGGGTTTCGGTTTAAAATTACGCGAGTCAAAAGATTTTGGATAAAGGGCTCATCGACAAAGTAGATAACCCGCGTGTATTCTCGGGAAAGCCTGTAGCGTAGAACGATTTCCCTATAGCGCCGTTCTGATTTGTCACTGAGCTCGAGCTCGATGGCCACTTTGGCTGGGCCAATTGGAAACGCGACAACTAAGTCTGGCTCAAGAGCCGAGTCCGGTTGGCCAATGCCCCTTAGCAACTTGCCATTAGTTAAAGTGCAATTGCCAAAGCGCTTTTTAATCGCATCGCTGAGGTCTACAAGAATCAGATCGTGGTGAAGAGTGTAGGGATGAAACTTGATTGGCTGTGGCTTAAACTCCTTTCCAAGTTGCCTCTGCCTTAGTTCTACAATGCCAGTTCGCGTGACCTGAAACACCACGCCCACCGCGTTCTTATCCCGCCCAAGCTCCATTCGTGGTATCCGTTCCCTACGAATGAACCCCGCTGATTCCAGCTTAGACAATCGGTTGATGACCGTTGGTTTAGCCACATTTGGAAAGTGCCGCGAGGCAATTTGGGAATAAGTCATTACGCAATTTGAGTAGAGGCTTTCAAGAATCTCTATGTCCCGCACGGTTAACATGACGTTTAAGTTTTTAACCAATTCCGCTCCTTTCATATGTCACCGGGTATAGGTGCAAACTGAACTTCCTCAATGATTGGCCTGCCATTTGCCATAAAACTTATGACCCCTTGGCCCTTAGCAAAGGCTTTTAGCCGATTCGGGTGGATCCTATATTGCTCCACATCACGAACAGACATTTGTCCGGAAAATTCCACATCGCCAAAAATCCGCTTCTCCGCACGCTCCGTAGTCTTTGTCGAGGCGATAGTGCCAAAGAGTTTCGCAAAAAATTCGGCAGTCTCTGGTTCGTTCACGCCAAGTACGCATTTAACATTTGTATTAGTCACGATCGCTTTCGCAAAGTCAGGACCGACAGCTTCCAGATCGCCCATGGACTGATGCGATAGGTGAAGTGCGATGTTTGACGACCTGGCTTTATTTAGGAGCTGCAAAAATCCTTCATAAACAAAGGCCGAAAACTCATCTAGAAAGACGGGCAGAAACTCATCGGTTTTCCGCGCAGCTGAGGCCCATGCAATCTCTTGCAAGAACATTTGACCAAGCCTTGCCGCGGCCTTTTGATAAAGCAGCGCTGGAATCAATAATAAGATGGCCTTGTTTCTCTTTCGTCCAACAGGTTCCCGGACTGCTTCACTCAATGAAAAGTAGGGCCTGTCGCCAGACTCGCCATTAACTAAGGGCGCAAGCTCGCCAACTGCAAAAGGCCTAAGCTGGCTTAGGAAACCTGATAATTTTTCCTGCCGGCCTCGAAAGGGCTCGGCTAAGTACGACAGCCCGAGCTTAACCACTTCACTGGTGTTGGCCGCAGTTCCTGAAATTAACTCCGTTAGGAAAGCGTCGTTGGTTAGATAGCGGTAAACGTCCTTAAATTTGGCTTCCTTACTTTGTAGTTGTAAGAGCTCAAGGACTAATAGAAATGCCTCATAGGAGACGGTTTCGAAATAGTGATTTTCAAATTCAAAAGTGGCAAAGACTCGGTCCGCAATCTGTTGGGGCGTACCATGCTTTAGAGGGTTGGTGGCGGCAGAGGTTTCTAAATCGCCTAGATCAAATACGACGACATCCTCGGGGCTCTCAGCAAATCGCTCAATCTTACGAGCAAGCTTTTGATCCCCTTTCCCATCGATCAAAATAACATTTGAGCCGCGAATAAAATCTTGTACCAGCCACGGTAAAATAATGCTCAACGTTTTTCCACGCCCTGTGGATGCGATGATTTGGACATGTTCCGTCCGATTTTCTGACCGCAGGGCGATATGAAATCCATCTTTTGTTTTTCCAATATAGATGTCCTTCAATTTCTACCGCCTCTATTGGGATCGCGCTGATAGTAATGATTTGGAGATTGGCTTGGCGCCTTAGCTGCCGTAAGGGCCTTAAGCCTTTCAATCTCAGCTGCGTTTTTCTTGGTCAGGCGGCGCACCAGGAAGTAACCAAACAGTGTAGCGAGCGCCATGCTGGAAGCCACGACCTCAACCAGATGATTATGAAACCAGACTTGGAGCGCGAAACCATATTTGGACCAAAAGGCGCCACCGCAAATGGCAATAAGAAGCACCGATGCGTGAGGACCCAATTCTAAATCTTGTTTTTTATCATTCATATTTTCACCTTCTAGGTAACGGGTTGGTAAAATAAGCAGGCGAAGCTCCTTATGACCTCCTTTCGAGGCGCTCTTTTGGTTTATGACTTAAATAAGAATAATTTATTCTGAGCAGGCGGTTAGCCTATAAATGAAATGGATTGATGAGACTGAATCTCGAGGCGGGAATGAGTGCTAAAAACATTTTTTATTATTTTTCTTGCAATCATCGGTTGATTTGAGTAAATTAAGAGCAGTTCTTCGCGGAACACTCTCTTAAATCCATCAAATTCTGTCAGCTGCCTTAAGAATAAATTCTTTCTTATTACTATATGGCAAAAACCGGCTGGGTTTTTAGCTAAACAACATTTGTAAGTTCCTAAAATCTTTCCCAAATAAATTTCTCAGAAGGGGACCAATCTTGGGTCCTTTATTTGCAATAGGGTCTGTCGGAATGCGGCCACTGAAGGCGATTGCTCAAAGGAACCAATGGAATTGGCGACCAATTCACCTCATCTCAAGGAAAATGCAGGGCTTAGGCTTGAGGATGCCGAATATTCTTCGGAGTACGTCTGCAAATTGCGGCACTGGATGATTGAATCGGGCCATATGAGCTTTGAGGACGACCTGATTAGTCAGGGATTTATCGCTCTATCCATCACTAACGCTCAACTGGGACTGGATTTTATTTTGGAGTCACTACCTCCCCATGAGGATATGGCTTTTGAAAGCGGATCTATTAGGTATGTGGCGCTTAATCCTGAGGACCAGCTCCCCAAACGACTTAGGAACGAAACCATTAAAGAGGAAAAAAGGAATCAGTTCTTGCGAGAATTAAACCTCACCCCAGCCGACCTTCAGGAGGTCTCTTGTCTTAAACCTAAGACAGAATCGTCCATGTCAGGTGAACTAAAGGAGCTGGCTCTTCCCGAGCCGCCCTATGCGGATTTTTGCAGAAACTCTCCTAATAGTTTAAAAAACTCTCATTTACGAAGGCTTCGTGAAGACGGTTACTTCCAGGACTTTCCACGTGACGTGCAGATTGCGGCCTACTTAATTGCCAAGGGCTTTTGGCACAAGGACCAGATTGACCCGGGTTTTAGCGATATGATCACGTGGAAGCGCTTTGAATCGGCGGCAGCAAAGGTGAATCACATTATTCGAAAAACTTGGCCTGAGCGCTTTGCCCGGGTCAAAAAAGTTAAAGAGACATTGTCCAAAAAGCAGTTGGAAGCCTTTCACACCCGCTATGATATCGATTTGTTCCCGACGCTGGAGGAGAGTTGTAAGCTTCTAAGTATCGACCGCAGCTCGCTGAACGAGCGGCTGCTCAACGTTCGCAAAAAATTCCGAGCCGAATTTAGAGAATTTCATGGCTTAAAGAGAACTTCAAAAAAATGGAGCCAGGCCTCCGATATTCGCGACGGTGGATTTTCAAGAGTCAGCTTAGGGTATTTTAGGCCTGGGATTTGGATAAGCCTACGAACCGCCCAGAAAAAAGTGATCGTAGAGTCCATTCACGTAAAAGGGATCATCCGCTCGCCAAGTGAAATCAAACAAATTAAAGACTGGTCACGCTCACTAGTCTATTCCCCGGAGTTGAAGGCGATGACCGGAAGTTCTAAAAAGGGTAGCTGCCGGATTCGCAAAGGCGAATTCTTCCACCACATTGAGGAGCGCAAAACTGTCATGCTGTGGGAAAAGATCTACAACACCACCTGGTATTCGGCGAATGAAGTCACGGCATTTGCAGCTTTCCTCAGCCAATATCGAGTTGACGGCCTAACACTGTTCGCGTTGCGCGGGCGGCTACGCTTGGTACAGGAGCGACTTGGCAAATTTGGCTTAAAAACAGGCCGGTTCGCGCGGCGGCCCGACAATGCCAACGTTGCATAGTCGCTGTCGGACCGGCGCCTATGAGAGGGGCCGCATTACTCCCATGCGGTAACTGGAGTCGCTTAAGGAAATCATCGCGTGACACATGCGCATCTCGCAGCTGCACCATCAGATGCATCGATGCACCGCCGCCGCTTGTAAGAAGAAATTTATTTAGATCATTAAATATTTTTGCTGTTGAAGTCCAGGTCATAACGCCTTCTTCTGACGTGACGCTTGCAGCCGAATTTTATAGTCCGCAAGATGAAATTCAAAAGACCGTGGCGTTCTTTTCAAGCGGTAGATACCGAAGGCGACGGTCAAAATCATACAAACAATCAAAATTATACGTCCTTTAATGATCGCAAAGGCAAACGACAATCCGAGTCCAATTAATCCCAAGACTATAACAGACCAGGCTCCCTGAATTTGGTTTTGCTTAAGTAGGACCTTCATGCGGTTAGCAATCTCAGCTGTCCGGCCAGAACTTTCAAGATAATCTAGAACAAGATGGAGAGCCGGCAAGAGCCTTGAGTCGTTAGGATTTATAAAAAACGTCCGCCCGTTTTTGAAGACTATGTCGACTCCGAGAATATCGTGAACCGAAACAAAGATCGATTTAGCATCATCAAATCGATGAAGGCCATATTTCTTGAAGATCACGCCTTCTCTAGTGATTGTTTCGGCTCGGATAAAAAATTGGGGTATAATCACTACCACATGAATAGGGATGTAAAGGACACAAAGAACGGAACCCACTCCATAAATCCATTTCAGATGAGTGACAGACTCCTGAATAGCCTGGTTTCCGACTTTCCATCCTATCCAAAGAGTAAAAAGTAAAACCGGAGCCATAAGAAGCAACGTTACCCAATGCATCGCCGGCTGTTTTCCCAAATCGAAAGAATCAATTTCGGAAAATTTAAAGTCAGATTTTTCCATACGCTTTTAAGTATAATGCAAATAATCCTGCGCATGGAACAATAATCGTTACGCAACCTTCCTCAGTTAGAGTTCTGTTCGGCCAAAATTGACTCATAAGCTCAGTCAGCAAAATTATTGCGAGGGACCCATGTGCCAATCAATGCGCCACCCACCGCTCCCGCCAATACGTCTTGCCCTCATTTTCCACCAAGATTGATAGGAAAAATAGAATCTCTCAAAAAGGATGATCAGATCCATAAATTGCCTTGTCGATTAC
>JANMVK010000800.1:0-4105 GCA_031392725.1 Pseudobdellovibrionaceae bacterium | reverse complement strand
AGCTCTTAATTGAGTCGATCTACCTCAAATACAACTATGACTTTCGGCACTACTCGCCCGCTTCGATGAAGCGGACCGTGGTTCACGCCATGGATCAAATGGAGTGCCTCACAATCCCCGCCCTTCAAGAAAAAGTGCTAGTGGATGCGGAGGCGTTCCACGATCTGATTCAATCGCTCACAATTCCGGTAAGCGAAATGTTTCGCGATCCCACATATTTTCTCGCGCTCCGGGAAAAGGTGATCCCTCATTTGAAAACTTATCCTTCGCTCAAGGTCTGGATCGCCGGCTGCAGCACGGGAGAAGAGGTCTACTCCATTGCGATCTTGCTCCAAGAGGAAGGCCTGCTTGAGCGCACGATCCTGTACGCAACCGACATCAACCCAAGGAGTCTTGCCAAGGCGGAAAAAGGCGTGTTTGCGCTGAAAGACATCGAGAGCTATGCTTCAGCCTACAAAAAGTCGGGCGGAAAACGCTCGTTGTCCGATTACTACACGGTTAACGGTGAGACCGTGCAATTCAACGGCAGTTTGAAGCAAAATGTGACGTTCACCGATCACAGTCTGGTAACCGATTCTGTATTCTCGGAGACTCATCTGATTTCTTGCCGGAATGTTCTGATCTATTTTAACCGCGAGCTGCAAAACCGGACCATCGGTCTTTTTCACGAATCGCTTTGCCGGCGGGGATTTTTGGGTTTGGGCTTGCAAGAGACAATTCAATTTTCACCGCATGCCAAAAATTTTGATGTTCTTGTTAAAAAGGTCCGGATTTATCAAAAGAAATAATCAAGGGTGGGGATAATGAAAGTAAGTGAACCGGTGGACCGGGTCAAAATTCTCCTGGTCGATGATCTGGATGACAATCTGCTGGCGCTAGAGGGTTTACTCAGGCGCGACGACATCGAAATTTTCAAAGCCAAGGCCGGAACCGAGGCGTTGGAACTTATGATTCCCCATGAATTTGCCGTCGCGCTGATCGATGTCCAAATGCCCGGCATGAGTGGATTTGAACTCGCCGAATTCATGCGCGGCGTGAAAAAAACCAAGAATATCCCGATCATTTTTGTAACCGCGACCGCCCAAAGCCAAAGTTTCTCGTTTAAAGGTTACGAAAGCGGCGCCGTGGATTTTCTGCTCAAACCCCTCGACACCCATGCAGTCAAGAGCAAGGTCAATATTTTCATTGAACTCTACCGGCAGAAAAAGGAACTCAAAACCCAGCTCGATCGAATCACCGGTCTGGTGGGGGATCTAAATCTCGCCAGAATTGAGGCCGAGAGGGCCAACACCTCAAAAACCCAGTTTCTCGCCAACATGTCACACGAAATCAGAACGCCCGTCGGCGCCATTTTAGGATTCACCGACCTTATCAAAAACCCCAGCAACACGCCGGAGGAAAATCGCAACTACGCAGCCATCGTGGACCGCAACTCACAGCAGCTGCTGAGACTGATCGATGACATTCTCGATCTGTCTAAAGTTGAAGCCGGCAAGATGACGATTGAAAACGTTGAATTTTCTCTTGTCGAAATGCTGGCTGACTTCAACTCGGTCATGGCGCTTAAAGCCGCAGACCGGGGCATTGGCTTTCAGTTTGAAACCGAAACTCTTATTCCCGATCTGATCTGTTCGGATCCAGGCCGGCTCCGGCAAATTCTGACTAATATTGTCGGCAATGCGATTAAATTCACTGACAACGGGCACGTTGAACTCAAGGTGGGCTTTGACAATTCCATTTTGAAATTCACAATCAAAGATACAGGCCTGGGGATTTCCAAAGATCAGGAGTCCCGCCTTTTTCAATCGTTCTCGCAAGCCGACACCTCCACCACCCGCAAGTTTGGCGGCACCGGTTTAGGCTTGGTTTTATCCAGACGCCTGGCGGAAACTTTAGGCGGCAAACTGGAGCTAATTGAAAGTAAGGAAAATGTGGGAAGCATTTTTTGTGTCGAGATTCACTCGCTGCTTCTGCCCAATGCCAAATTGGTGGAAAAAGAGGCCCTATCCGTAGTGGTGAGCGCGCCCCCTGAGTTAAAACAGAATAACCAGGTTTTACGCGGTCTCAAGGTGCTGTTGGTGGAAGATTCTCCCGACAACCAACTGTTGATCAGTTTCCTTTTAAGTAAGGAAGGGGCCCAAGTCAAAATGGTGTCCGACGGCGCCCAAGGAGTGGAACTGGCTTTGAATGAGGACTTTGATGTCATGCTAATGGACATTCAAATGCCCATTCTCGACGGACACGAGGCCGCAAAAAAACTTCGCCTTTCGAAATATAACGGACCCATCATTGCCCTGACGGCTCATGCCATGAACGAAGAACGTGTGAAATGTATGGCGTCGGGGTTCACCGAATTCCTCTCCAAGCCTATCCGCAGAGATTTATTGATTGAAATGATGTCCCGTTACACTTAAGGCGCAGCTGAAAAAACTTTAATGAGAATCGCAACTTTACTTGCGGCGTCGCAGGTAGTAGCTTGCCGAGCATGAATAAAATCATCTTATTTACCCTTGCGCCCCTGTTCCTGATCGGCTGCGCGACCTCCCAAAAAACCACTTTTTCCGAAACCGCCATAAAAGTTCCGGTGCAATCGGCCTATTTGGTCAACAAGGGCGGCCGGTCCTCGGATATGGATCAACATCTGCAAAAAGGCCTACAGGCCCAGGGTCTGGTAGTCAGAACCGGTCCCGATGTAGTGAAATCCAACGACGCCGATATTATCGTCAAGTATTCGGATTCCTGGCGCTGGGACGTGGCGATGTATATAAAAGAACTTCATATCAATGTTTCTGAAGCCAAAACCGGAAACATTCTGGCCACCGGCAACTGGGAAAACTCCGCGCTTCACGGCTTTCCGAATGCGGAAGAAGTGGTGAATGGTGTTTTGAAAGAGATTTTCCAAAAAATTAAAGTCGCCCGGAGTGAAAAGTGAAAGTTGAATTTTTGTCCGCGATCCTATTGATTTCAAAAGATCACAACAAGCTGGCCGCCTTCTACCGGGACATCATCGGCGTTCCTCTGGAGGATGAGCAGCATGGCGCAACCCTCAAGCACTACGGCTGCGAACTGGGCGATATACATTTCGCCATTCATCCGGTGGAAAATTTCGCCGGCACCAGTCACGGAGTGGGCTCGGTCAAATTGGCCTTTGAGGTGTTTGATATCAATGCTCACGTAAAAAAACTCGCCGGACATGGCGTAGAAGTTCTCTATCCGCCTAAAAAAATGGGCCCGATGCTCATCACCGCGATCAAAGATCCCGATGGCAATTTAATTGAATTCACCCAACTCGGCGATGGCTGGTACAAACACCTCGAACAACGCCGCGATGAAGGCCATGACATCATTAAACGGTGGAGGGCCAATCAATAATAAAGGCACAAATCGGCCTTGGCCGTGATTGGGATTCTAATAAATATGCCGACGCCATTATCTAAAGTTAAAAACTTTGTGCTGTACTTCCCCCAGCGCTGGAATGCCGAAGCCTTTATCGGAATCATCTGCGGCATCGCGGGCACCAATGTGGCCACTGACCGCCAGAGAAACATGGCCAACGAATTAGTGAAGCTAATGAAATATGAATTGGGAGTCGACTAGCTCAATTGGAAATTTTCAAATCGATGCAATTCAGCTTCAATCTTCTGCCGGTTGACGGCCGATTTATTTTTTCCCAGCCAAGTCCATTTTTGCACCAGCAATTTTTTCTGAGCGCGATCGGTTTTCAGATCAATCGCCGCCACAATCCGGTCGCCGATCAGCACCGGCAAAGCAAAATATCCAAAAACTCTTTTATCCTTGGGAATATACGCTTCAAAGCGGTGTTCATAATCAAACAACATCTCCAGCCGCTTGCGCTGAATAATCAAAGGATCAAACGGCGACAACAGATGAGTCCTCTCCTGCTCCAACTGCGGATCTAAATCCGGCCGAACCCAGTGCTCAACTTTCTCCGCGCCCCGCACTCGCACCGGCATCAACTCGTCGGCCATAATCCGGCGCTCGATCACGCGTCTGACCGCGGGCTTCTTCTTCGCTTCGAGATGACAAATAGAATCCAAACTCACCACTCCTTGCGAACGCAACGACCGGTCGAGCAAATAATTCA
>JANMVK010000797.1:0-8926 GCA_031392725.1 Pseudobdellovibrionaceae bacterium | reverse complement strand
GCGATCGGTTATCCCCAGATCATGTTGGACGAGCGCTTGTCGGAGAGTGAGAGAAACCTCATCGTCGATAAAGTGGTGGCCGCCAGTCAGCTTCACAACCGTATTTCTCTATTGAAGTTGCAGGAAATTAACCTGCGGGTGGAACTATGAGAATCGCATTTTTGGTTTTAATGTTTTTGGCCGGCACGCAAGCCCTGGCCTATCCCTGCCCCGCGGATCTTGAGGCGGTAAAGGCCAAACGCCTTTTACACAATTGGGTGAGTCAATTTAAAGGACAGCACGTGATTGCGGGTTGCAAAGTGGAGTTCACCGCCTGCAATCCTCTGGAGCCGCGAGGCGACGGCCAAATGCTAGCTGAACTCTATATTGTCGATTACCGCCGGCGTGAAGCCTATCTCCCGCTGATCATCGTGCCGTCAGGAAATCCCAAGGTCCGCACTTCGCTCGAGGCATACCCAAAAAGCTTGTTCTATATTAAATGGGACTATTTTTATGAAAAAGAATTCGGCGAAACTGAAACCTACCGGCTGGATATCAGACTCACCGAAAAAGGAAACGCGATTGAATCGATCGATTTAGGAACTTACTCGACCAATAAAGCCTTGGATCTTCCCGGCGGTACGCAGTCGCGATGGTACAACTGCGGCAAGACTTTTGAAGAAGATTAATCGAAAGCGAAGTCGGAGATGACGGTCACATTTGGATGATCGAGTATCCATGAAATAGGCAAATCGCGTTTGGTCACGGCCCGCTTCATAACCGCCTGCTTGCGCGCGCCCTTGACCATCACCAGGATTTTTTTCGAGCGAGCGAAGGTCGACACGCCATAGGTTAATCCCCAGGTGGGTTCGGTTAAATGCAGATAATCGCGCGTCTCTTGGCTTAAACTCACGCAGCCGCCGCAAAAGTGGCGCGGCAATCCGGGCTCGTGAAACGCCACATGGCCATTCACGCCCACGCCTAATATGGAGGCATCGGCCACGCCGTCCGCGCGGTCGATCCATTCCATCTGTTTTAGATAGCCGGGCATTTCTTTTTCAAAAAACTGGCGGAAGTGGCCTTTCTGCGGACCGCTGATAATTTCATCGAGCTGCATCAACTTTAATGAATGGAGCAATGACGTGGGTTCCGCCGTCCAGCGGCGGTAAAGAGGCTGCGGCGTGCCGCCCGCGGGGACAAAAACACGCTGCCCCGGCGCCACTTCCTCGTGCAGCCAGGTCCAGGCCATCTTCACCCAATCGTTCTCGTCTTTACCAATCAGTACGCGCATAATAAAAATTGTATCAGAGAGTGAGGCACGATGAAAAAGCATAACCTTATTGTTGTGGCACATCCAGACGATGAGACGATCTTTTTCGCAGGGCTTGTGCAACAGTACAAACGGCGGCCGTGGAAAATTATTTGCGTTACCGACGGCGATGCCGACGGAGTGGGCGACCGCCGCCGTTTGGATTTTCTCAGTGCCTGTAAAAAGTTAGGCGTGGGCGCCGCCGAAATGTGGGATTTTCCCGATCTCTATGACGAACGCGTCAATGTCGACAAACTGGTGACCCGCTTGAAGCTGGAAAATGCCGGCGAAGTATTCACCCACGGTATCTTAGGTGAATACGGCCATCCTCATCACCAGGACGTTTGTCTAGCTGTTCACCGGGCGTTCTCGGCCGAGCACACTGTGTGGAGCGTGGCCTACAACTGCTTCGCTGAAAAAGTGATTAAACTTCCGCGCAAAGCGTATCAGAAAAAATGTGAAGTTTTATCGCAGGTTTATTTCACCGAAACTCACCGTTTCGCCCGGTGGCTGCCTGCTTACAATCACGAAGGGTATGTGAAGCTGTCACTTAAAGAAGTCGAAGCGCTCTACGATTTTTTTAAGAATGGAACTAAGCCGACCGAAGCCCAATTGAAAGTTTACACTTGGTTTACTCCCTATCTTGAGGAGTTCAGAACCCAGGTGACATCGCGGCCGTTTTAAATAATCCTATAGCCAACTTTAATAAGGAGCACTCTCCGATGGTTTCACAAGCGCTTGTCCTATTGGCCCTTTTGTCCGGCGGATCCACCGCAAACGCCATGAGCAACTGCAATACCGGCAACGGCATGTGTAAAGTGGATGTGCGCGTGCAGGGCCAATGTAAAAACGTGGAGTACTCCATCGATGGAGCAACCGGAGACAATTGCGAAGTCGCGGGCAATAATTCAGTTGAGAATATTTACTTTCGCTGCAAATTGACCGGCGGCAAAGCGGAAAACGTGTCCATGACCAAGTCGCTGCCTGCTCCAACACCGGCTCCAAGCGCGCCCGATTGCGCCGCCGCCGATAAAATCCGCGCCGATGCTTTGGTGGAGTTAAACAAAAGGCATAAGGGCGCAACAGTTAAAGCCAAAGAAGCGCTGCGCGTGGAAGCTAAAGGCCGGCTGACCCAATTAGAAGCTGGGAAACCAGTCGAGGATGTCCCGGCCGACGCGAAACGCTGAGTCTCAACAGCTCGGTTCACAAAATGATTTTTCACATTGCAAAACTTGAAGATTGGCGGCGCGCGGAGAAACAAGGCGAGTACCGTATTCCAGGATTGGTCGCCGAAGGTTTTATCCACTGCTCTACCGTAAATCAGTTTATTTCGGTCGCGCACCGGCTGTTCAAAGGCCGGAAAGATCTTATACTCCTCGAGATCGACGAAACTCTGGCGCTAGCTCAGATCAAATATGAGGGCGAAGCAGCGGAAAAATTCCCGCACATATATGGCCCGATCAATCTGGCGGCGGTCATCAAAACCCACGAATTCACCCCTCGGCCGGATGGCACCTTCGGCATTCCAGATTCCCTTGCTTAACCCCTGCCCCCATGTCAAACACCTGAATCATGTCACTGATCAGCACCGCCTACGCCACCCAACTCCTTGAAAAAGGCGAACTGGTGGCCGTACCTACAGAAACAGTTTACGGCTTAGCTGGACGGATTGACCGCGAGGACACTCTGCGCCGGATTTTTACCGTTAAGGGCCGGCCGTTTTTTGATCCGCTGATCGTGCATGTGCGGGACGTGGAACAGGCGCGCTCGCTTACCACGGAGTGGCCCACGATTTTTGATTTGCTCAGCGATAAATTTTGGCCGGGCCCTCTGACATTGGTGGCGCCGAAGACCAATGCTGTTTCCACGCTGATCACATCCGGGCTACCTAGCGTCGCGCTCCGCTGCCCGCGCCATCCGATGACGGAAGAAATTCTTAGAGATCTCAGCGTTCCGTTTGCCGCTCCATCGGCCAATTTATTCGGACACACCAGTCCAACATCCGCGCAGCATGTGCTTAAGGAATTCAACAATGAAATTCCGGTGGTCGACGGCGGTGAGTGTGAAGTGGGAGTGGAGAGCACGGTTATCGCCGCCCGCCTCTCCAAACAGGGCAAATGGCTGATTGAAATTTTGCGGCCCGGTGGGGTCTCGCGCCAGGAAATCAGCGATGTGTTGCAGGCGGCGAAAATAAAATTTTCCGTGGAGCGGGTGCAGTCGGCAGCTTCGCCTGGACACATGAAACACCACTATCAGCCATCCAGCCCGTTGGTGGTCACTCAGAACCGCGACGAAAAATTATTGTTACAATCACTGGAAGCCAAAACCAAAAAGACCTTCACCAAGGTGAATTGGCTCGACCTCGACTCTGATCCGCGCCAGGCTGCCCGATCGCTCTATCAATCCTTCCGCGATTTGTCGGGCGAAGGGCAAGTGATCGGCGTCGAACGCCAGACCGTTCATAGCGGCGACAATTGGGAAGCCATTTGGGATCGTATCGAACGCGCCGCAACCTTAAATCTAAAAAAAATTAACTAAGTACAAAAAAGACGCATTTCGCAAGACGTCGCTTGCGCGCCATGGGATTAAGCCTCCGTTATGTTTACTTAAACCTGTATGTCCAATCTCGCCCCACCGAACATATTGATTTTCCTATAATATTCTAGTAATTTTTAGTTCACGAACATGTGAACTTGGAGTGAATATATGCAGGAAATGGACGGCTTTTTAAAGGAATTCGGACAGACTCTGAAGACCACGCGCAAAGGAATGGGTCTGTCTCAAGTCACGGCGGCACAGAACATGAAGATTGATTACCGCCATTATCAAAACATTGAAGGCGGAAAAATCAATCTGCGCTTGGACACTATGATGAAGTTGGTGAAATTTTATAACCTCGCCAAAAATAGTCAGTCTTTTGATTTAGATGGATTTTTGGATCTGCTGACCGGCTCCCATCAGGATCCGGCTCACCATCATCACAACTGGGCGGCGCTCTACGAACATTTCGTGGAAGGCGGTCACGCGGGATATTTAGTGGTCCGCTGCGCGACCAAAACCGTGATGCAGGTCAATGACCGCTTGTTCAATACACTGGGAATGCAGTCTAAACAGGAGCTCATGGGCAAACAGCTCAGTACACTAGTGAACGATCAGGGCATGATCAAGATCAACGACTTCTGCAGCACTTATCGTCCCGATGAAGTGTCCAACCCCTTCATCGTGACTTTCAAAACGCAGGCACCGGCCTTCCCGATTCCCATGATGGCGCTGCTCAAAGTGAAGAAAGAGCAAGCCAACGGCGAAGACTTACTTCATTGCATGTTCTTTGACCGCAAGACTCTCGACGAAGAGGGCCACCGGCTGGTTGACATCGTCAGCGGCTATAAACAGTTCATGGAACTGTATCCGCAATTAAAAGCGGTTTGATCACACCGGCTATCCGGCTATCATGGTCCCATGGCTTTGCAATGGGACGAGGAAATGCTGTATTTCTCCGGCGACAAATATTTCGCCGATTTGCTCAATGCCATCCGCAACGCCAAACAATTCATTGAACTGGAAAGTTATATTTTTCTAAAAGGCGTTCTCGGCGACCGCATGGTGCACGAACTGTGCGAAGCCGCGGGCCGGGGAGTTAAAGTCCGCATGATCGTGGATGGATTCGGCTCGCCGCGCTTTCTCGCCGATTACGGGGCGCAACTTAAAAAAGCCAAAGTGAAACTGCGCTTCTTCCGGGTCATTCCGTGGATGCTGTGGCGAGTGCCGGGAGATCCCCAAGGTTTTTTTAAGCGGCTGCTCCTGCGATGGCGCCAAATGAACCGCGGCAATCACCGCAAATTTGCGCTGATCGATCACAAAATTCTTTATGTCGGCAGTTACAATATCAACGATGTGCACCTCAACGAGGTGAGTGGGAACGAGGCGTGGAAAGATCTCGGTGTTTGCGTCGGCGGCCGCGATCTAAAATATGCCAAGCGCGCTTTTCAACGGGCTTACCGCGGGTGGACCGCGCTCAATCTTCCCGCGCGCAGTCCGCGGCTGCTGCTGCTGAATGACTCTTATTTGCACAAGCGCCGCACACGCCACCAGCATCTTTATCATTTGACCAAGGCGCAAGAGCGCATCTGGCTTGCGACGCCCTACTTCGTTCCCATCGGCAGCGTATACCGGCGCCTGGTCCGGCAAGCCAAGCGTGGCGTCGACGTGAGAATTATTATTCCCAAGAAAAGCGATGTTTTTTTCATGCACTGGATCAGCCTTCCCTTGATCAAGGCGCTCTCGGACAAGGGAGTTAAAGTTTTTGTTTACCAGCCCCGCTTCGCCCATCAAAAACTTTTTATCGCCGACAATTGGATGTGCGTGGGCTCGACCAACTTGAACCACCGCAGCTTTTTGCATGACTTGGAAATGGATGTGGTCATCAGCCGTGATGAAAACAAAGCCCTGTTGGAGAAGAATTATCTGCTGGATCAAAACGCCTCGGAGGCCTTTGCCCGGTCCGAGTGGTCCACCCTGCCGATTTGGCAGAGAGTGCTTGCCTCGGTGTTTATTCTGCTGAAGTATTGGGCTTGAAGCGAGGATTTATGCGCGGAATTTTTGTGATCGGATTATTTGCGGCCGCCCTTATGGGATGCTCGAGCGCGCCCAAAGCGGTGCAAGTTTACAACCGGGCGTGCTCCACCACTCCGGTGCAAGTTTCAGATATGGCGCAATTCAATGTCACGCCGGTCCCGGGTAAAGTGATGGTGGTGCGGATCGTGCGCAGCATCTGTCCCACATGCAAAGAAGATCTGCAGCAAGTGGGCTTGATGTTTAGCACCGGGAAATGGACGGCGGAAAAAATCCAGCTGGTGCTGGTGGCTTACAAAAAAGACGGCGTGGAAAGCAAACAGACCTTCGATACCTATGTCCGTTCTGAGTTGGCCCATGTGGGATTTCCCATCGAGGCGGCGCAAATTATTTTCCTCGATAAAACCTATCAGCAACTGCTGCAAGCCAAGGCGAAGTCGGGCGATTTAATGTTTCCTGAGTGGAAGGCCGTCCCCTTCTCGCTGGTCTTTGGTAAAGACGGACGTTTGGCCTATCGCGGGCACTTTACCGTGGTCCCGTCGCAGCAGTACCGGCATTACGATTTCATCACCGAACTGCAGAGCGAAACCTGCACGGCAGGACTACGCTAAGTCCTTGAAAACCCCGAAAAGTCAGCATGAGTTTTGTGATCTGGGCGGGCCTCTGGTCCGTGCTAATTTGGGGTGCTCCCGGCAGCGAAAAATTCTGCGCCGGCCGCGAATGCATCACCAGCGGAGCGTTCTCATGGTTTGAAGGCGGATTCGAAATATGCCGCAAACCTTGCGGCGCCGGAATTCAGACGCAAGAGGTTTCCTGCCGGAGAAATTCCGACAATGTCCCGATCGATGATGTCTTTTGCCTTCCGCCCAAGCCGGCGGCGCACCAAACGTGCAATGCTCAATCCTGCGTGGCCACTTACACTTGGAATGTGGGTGCCTTCGGCGCCTGCTCCAACACTTGTGGCGGCGGACGGCGGACGCGTGAGGTTGATTGCCAAGACCAAATTGGCGCCACCGTCGCCGAGTCTTTTTGTGTGAAGGTTCCCAAGCCCCCGGTCACCGGAGACTGCAACAACAACGCTTGCCCACCGGTGAACACATACTCGTGGTCGGTTGAGCATGGCCCCTGCTCAAAAGAGTGCGGTGACGGCGTCGAAGCCGATCAGGTCCACTGCAAAAAGGTCGATGGCGGCGTGGTGGGTGACGAGTTCTGCAAACCGGTGCCTAAGCCCGGGCCGAGCCACTTGTGCAACAGCGATCCGTGTCCCGCAGTTTTCACTTATGCCTGGGATCCGGGTCCGTGGTCGCAATGCTCGCAAGAATGCGGCGATGGCGTGCAAACCCGGAGCGCGACGTGTAAACGTAACGACGGTTCCTTCGTGGCGGAGAATCTGTGCGCGGCTTCGTTAAAACCGCGCAAACAGCAAACTTGCAATCTGATGGAGTGTCCCACCGGCCGGCGGGTCACGCAGAAAATCATCGTCACTCCGGCCACCAATTCAGTGGACGTGATTTTGATTGTCGATGATTCAAAATCCATGGCCAACGATCAGGTTAAACTGGCCGCGCGCATGGCCGGACTGCTGGCCGATTTAGACCATCTGAAAATAGATTACCAAGTGTGCCTGACCACCACCGATATCAGCTTTAACAAAGGCAGCCCGCTCAAGTGGCAGGGCCTTGACGGTTTCATCATGAATAAAAACAGCCCGAATAAAAACCAGGTGTTTATGAACACTCTTGATGTGTTGGGCGGGCAATGGAGCTCCGATGAACAGGCGATCAAGGCGATGTACCTTCTGGTGCGTGATTTCCGCGCCAGTGGCTGCATCCGCCCGCGGGCCTCGCTCGCCGCCATTATGATTTCCGACGAAAACGAACGCAGCGTGGGCGGCAACCGCTCCTGGTCTGAGACTCAGTACCGCGCGCTGACCAATGAGAACTATCCCGACAATCTGCTCAACTATGTTAAGGCCACTTACGATTCGGGCGGCTTTAAAAAGCCATTCACGTGGAACTCCATTGTCGTGAAGCCGTTCGATGCCCACTGCCAGGCGGCGCAGGACAGCCAAGGCGCTCCCAGTTTTTACGGAACACTTTACGCCGACCTGTCCAACAAAACCAATGGCCATATCGGCAGCATTTGCGACGCCGATTACGCGCAAAATCTGAAATACATCAAAGACCGCGTGGTCAACAGCATGCCCGGCCTTATGCTGGAGTGCGTGCCCACGGATGCCCCCAAAATCACCTTCGACCGCCCGCTGGCGCCCGCGATTTCACTGAGCGGCGACCAAATCAAATTTACTCCCGCTCTGCCCGAGGGCGTAACGGTGACGGTCGTTTATACTTGCCCGAACTAAGCCCCTGACATAAATGTGATCTGTGAATACCACCCGCAAATATTTTCTCGGATCGTACATTGTCACATTCTTCGGCCTCATCGCCGGCGTATGGGTCGGGTACATCTACTCCAATTCCTGGCAGGGCGCGCTGACCGCTGGTTTTCTAACGGTGATTTTGGGAGTTCTTGAGGTCTCGCTGTCGTTTGACAACGCCGTGGTGAACGCCTCAGTTCTAAAGGACATGTCGCCGGTTTGGCGGCAGCGTTTTATCACCTGGGGTATTTTAATCGCCGTGTTCGGCATGCGGGTGGTTTTTCCCTTAGCCATAGTGTCGGTGGTGGCTCATGTCGGTCCTTGGGAAGCCTTGATGCTCGCGGCCACCCGGCCCGATGAATACGCCCGGATCATGATGTCGAGCCACCTTTCCATCGCGGGTTTCGGCGGCAGCTTTCTGCTAATGGTGGCGTTCTCCTATTTCTTTAATCACGAAAAAGATGTGCATTGGTTGGATTGGCTCGAGCGTCCCCTGGTGAAGCTGGGAAAAATCGAAGCCGTCGCACTGGGCTTGTGTTTACTGGTGATTTATTTCCTGAGCCGGTCGGTGAGCACCGAGGCGGAGCAACTCACGTTTATCACCTCCAGTATTTTCGGCATGCTCACCTTCGTGGCGGTGGATGGCCTGAGCAGCTTTTTAAAAATGTCCAATGCGGAAACTAAGTCGG
>JANMVK010000778.1:0-2448 GCA_031392725.1 Pseudobdellovibrionaceae bacterium | reverse complement strand
TTTTGGTTAACATAAACTGTGTTAGATTACTTGATTGCCAAAGGGGGGTAATTTTATGCTCGTACTATCAAGTCACCAACAAGCTCTTCATGACGAGGCCCTCGAAATTTGCACGCGACTCAAACACGATGAAGGCATGCTGATTGAAGTGCTGCAAAAAATCGATCACGCCAAGCTTTACAAAAAATTTCAGCGTTCGAGCTTGTTTAAATATGCCGTTCACGAGCTAAAATTAAGCGAGCCGGTGGCATACGGATTTATCAGTGTGGCCCGGAAAGCGAAGGAAATACCTGGCTTGAAGGCCGCCATTCAGGGAGGCCGCCTGTCTGTTTCGAAAGCGAGCCGTATAGTTTCGGCTTTGACGCCACAAAATGCAGCGGGGTTGGTGGACTTCGCGATCAAGCACTCGTGGGAGAAAATTAACCACGAAGTGGCCAGGGTTGCCCCTAAATCTAGAGCTCAGGATAAGGTTAAGTTTGTGTCCGAAGATTTAGTTCAGGTCACCGTCACGATTTCCAAGACCGCGTTTGACAACCTAAAATGCGCCGAGGCGCTTGCGACACAGAAGGGTAAAAAATTGGCGGGGCGTGGGGATGTGGTGGAAATAGCATTGAGAGAGTACGTGGAAAGGCATGATCCAGTAAGAAAGGCCAAGCGGGCAGCAGCCAGAAAAGTGACAATGGATGAGAAGAAAAAGACTTTTTCGACTTCCAAACAGGCGTTGGTTTCAAACATGCCCGAAGGTGGGAATTTGAAATTTCCAATTAGCATATCAACTGCGGAAGTGCCGAAAGAGCCAAAACTCTGTGTACACAGAGTTTTGCGTAGCGAACGCGTCAAACTAACTGCGGAACAGAAACATGTGGTTTTTAATCGGGACCAAGGGCGATGCACACACACTAATATAGAGGGTGAGCGTTGTGGCAATGATCGATATTTGCATGTTCATCATATTATTCCAGTAAGCCATGGCGGCGGTAACGAGCCAGATAATTTGACTACATTATGCTCCTCTCATCATGACCTGGTTCATCAGCTGAGTCTGCCATTGGACAATCAAGTCACTTGGCTGCGGTCGCCAACGGCGAGGTATCTTGCTTAGGGCATTTTGAACCCAGGGCGAGTGTGTGGTCGAGGTCGGATACAGCTGCTGATTTTTGAGTGGCAATGAATAATTTTTCATTCATAAAACGATTTAATTTTCGCGATAAGATCGGCTATGCACCCGCGCCTGCACGCCGCTTTTTTCGCTTCATTAATTATTCATGGCGCCGTTGTTTATTATTTTCTCAAGGTCCACACTGATATCGAAAAAGAAAAACCCAGCGTTGTCCAAGTCGAATGGATCGAACCCCAACCCGCGGGACCACCAAAAGGATCTGCCGGATCACCGGTCGGCAAGGGTTCAAAAATTTCCTTGTCCAAATTGCGCTCCGTGATGGCGATCCCCGGTCCGGAAGCCACCGCGCTGAATCCGGCGAAGGACGCCGAGGCGCGTGGCACCGGAGAATGGAGAACCGAGGATTGGGGCAGAGGTGGAGGGAATTTCGGCGAGATAGTTAATTTTATGCAGTACGACCGCCTTCGCCAGGAAATCCGCGGCCTCCTGAATTATCCCGGCATTCTCGCCCGGCGCGGGATCCACGGCACGGTCAACACCCGGCTCGCCTTCACCGATCAGTCTCAGTGCGATTGGAAGAGAATTAAAATAGAGAGTCATGAACGCTATCTCAGAGTCTACACGCTCACGATGCTAAAGAAACTATGCGCCTTCACTGTAATAAAAAACTTATACGCCAACCGCGAGAAAATCATCGATCTCAGTTTTCAATTCGATGTGATCAATGAGACCACGCCTGCGGCGCTGCAACACCCCAGCGACTTTATCATGGGCAATGTGATTGCCTTCCGCCGGACCACTCCGAAATCCATGATGGAATATCAAATCGGCCCGATCCGCGGTGTGTGGTTTGCTCCGGCGGTGGCGCTGGATTTTCCGTGGCTAATTGAAAAATGGGACTATTATGTCAACGGCGTCGATCCGATGGCGCCGTTTAAAGAGTAGCCTTCTTGTTATAAAACTGCCCGTGCTTTTCCCAGGCCGCGCCCAAGCGGTCCCTCAAAGTCAGGGCATCAAACGGTTTAATCATAAAATGGCTGACGCCCAGCTTGGCCGCCTCCACCACTTCTGATTTTTCCTGGCTTGATGTGATGATAATCACCGGGAGAGTTTTAAAAACATCCCGCGCGCGCGCCCACTTCAACAGTTCAATCCCAGTCATGTCGGGCATATGAATATCACAGATCATCAACTGCACGGGATCCGCGGCCTTGAATTCCTGAGCCAGTGTGACCTGCGCATTTACGGCGTTTTCAGCTTCATAGAGCTTCCAATATTTAAGCTCCTTGAGGCCATTTTTGACGATATTCCGCGAAAAGCTGGAATCA
>JANMVK010000749.1:0-1391 GCA_031392725.1 Pseudobdellovibrionaceae bacterium | reverse complement strand
GACTTCCAAACCGTGTCCGAGCAGCTCGGCGATCCCGATCTCGATCCGAATAAGATGGAAAAACTGATCGATAAGCAGGCAGCTCTGCAAGAAAAAATCGAAGCCGCCAACGGTTGGGAAATCGACACCAAGGTGGAAATGGCCATGGAAGCTCTCCGTTGTCCCGACGGCGATTTGCCGGTGACCAACTTGTCTGGTGGTGAGCGCCGCCGTATCGCTCTGACCCGCTTGCTACTTTCGGAACCCGATATTTTGCTGCTCGATGAGCCGACCAACCATCTCGATGCTGAAAGTGTGAGCTGGCTGGAAAATTTCCTGCACAAGTTTCCTGGCACCGTCATCGCCGTGACCCACGATCGTTACTTCCTCGATAACGTGGCCGGATGGATTTTAGAACTTGACCGCGGTGAAGGCATTCCGTGGAAGGGCAATTACACTTCATGGCTGGAACAAAAAGACGCGCGCCTCACCCAGGAAGCCAAGGGTGAGCAAAAGCGCAATCGCAGTTTGGAAAAAGAATTGGAATGGGTGCGCAAATCACCGCAAGCCCGTCAGGCCAAAGCCAAAGCCCGCGTTTCGGCTTACGAGAATTTGCTTAAAGAACCAACAGCCGAGAAACTTGCGGAACTGCAGATCTACATTCCCGCCGGCCCGCGCTTGGGCGACATTGTGATCGAAGCTAAAAATGTGAGCAAAGCCTACGGCGACAAGCTTTTATTTGAAAACGTGAATTTTAATATTCCCCGCGGCGCCACCGTCGGCATTGTCGGCCCCAACGGCGCCGGCAAAACCACATTGTTCCGCATGATCACCGGCCAGGAAAAACCCGATAGCGGAAGTTTTAAAGTCGGCGACACCGTAAAATTGTCCTATCTCGATCAGGCCCGCTCCGACATCGATCCCGAAAAAAGCGCGTTTGACGAAATTTCAGGCGGCGAAGATTTAATCCGCCTGGGCTTGCGCGAAGTTCCGGCCCGCGCGTATTGCTCCTGGTTCGCCTTTGCCGGCGACTCCCAGCAAAAACGGGTAAAGGATCTCTCAGGTGGCGAGCGCAACCGCATGTACATGGCCAAAATGCTCAAACAGGGCGGCAACGTCTTGCTGCTCGATGAGCCGACCAACGATCTCGACGTGAATACCATGCGCGCCCTCGAAGAAGCTCTTTTGGAATTCGGCGGCAACGTATGTGTGATTTCTCACGACCGCTGGTTCCTCGATCGTATTTGTACGCATATCCTCGCGTTTGAGGGCGATTCGAAAGTGGTGTTCTACAACGGCAACTATTCCGAGTATGAGATGGACCTGAAGAAGCGCTTAGGCGTGGATTCCTTGGTGCCCAAGCGGATTCATTACCGGAAACTCACTCACTAATGGTGCCTGTTCAATTCGCT
>JANMVK010000690.1:0-3968 GCA_031392725.1 Pseudobdellovibrionaceae bacterium | reverse complement strand
GACGATTGCGTCGGGGCCGTTCGCGGTCTCGCTCGCCGCGGCTTCCGTGGTCGGCAAAGTCAGCGCCGCGCCCAGCATCCCAACATTGGTGTTAGCGGGTGACAATGAATTGGATTTTTTCGCCATGGCGAACAGTTCAGCCAACTGGGTGAAGAACAGCCGCTCGACACCGACCTACGGATTTCAGTGTAAGGGCGCGCGCCACGGTTTGGAGTTCGAACCCAACGGCGTGGGCGAGCTTACGAAACTTTTGGCCATTGAGTTTGTACAGCGTTTAGCTCAGTCGAACGGCACCAAGGCGATGCGTGAAATTGAACAGTCATTCCGCAGCCGCACTTATAAAATTTGTCCCGCGGTTCATAATAAAGTGAGTCAGCGCGGCGCCTATGCGCCCGAACTTTAGAGATCGCCGCCCTTAAGCACGTTGATAATGGCTTTGGAAACGGTGCGGAGTGATTCAAACACTCCTTTGCCTTCTGAGGCCGTGCCTTCAAAATCCGCTGAATTATATTTGTTCAACGACGAGCGCAGATCGCTGATGGCGAGTGCGTTGGGCAAATCGCGTTTGTTGTACTGAAGCACCAACGGGATGTCGTTGATGTCATAGCCCTGCATATCGAGATTTTTCTTAAGGTTTTCCATGGAGGTCATGTTCTCCTCCATGCGTTCCTGCTGCGAATCGGCCACGAACACCACGCCATCGAGGCCCTTAAGAATTATCTTTCTCGAGGCATCGTAGACCACTTGTCCGGGAACGGTGTAGAGATGGAAGCGGGTTTTAAAACCGCGGATTTCACCCACATTGAGCGGCAGGAAATCAAAAAACAAAGTGCGTTCGGCATCTCCGGGCAGGGAGAACAGCTCGGATTTTTCCGGCGTGGCGGTCTGATGATAGACCCATTGCAAATTGGTGGTTTTGCCGCCGAGAGAAGGACCGTAATAAACGATCTTACAGTGAATTTCTTTGGCGTTATAATTAATGAACGACATTCCTAAACCTGCACCCGATTTTCAATGGCCCGGCCCAGCGTTCGATAATCAATATAGTCAATGTCCCCCCCGATGGGGACCCCGTGGGCTATCCGGGATGTCTTGATATTCATGTCTTTTAGGATTTTTGCCAAGTAAAGAACGGTGGTGTCGCCCTCCAAATCGGCGTCGAGCGCTAAAATCACTTCTTTTATCGGGCGCTCGCCGCTGGTGTCGGGCTCCAAACGGTCTAAAAGGGCTTGAATTTTAAGATCTTGAGGGTTGATTCCATCGAGCGGGGAGATGGCGCCATGAAGCACATGGTAGCGGCCCCGGAACACACCGGACGACTCAACGCGCTCAATATCTCCCGGATCTTCAACCACACACAGCACATCGTTGGCCCGCATGAGATCGCTGCAGAAATGGCAGAGGCCATCGTCTTCGGTAAACGAAAAGCACAACGGACAATCGTGAATGCGTTCTTTAACGGCCTTGAGAGCGTCTCTCAAGCCCTGAACGTAATCGTTCGGTGATCTGAGAATGTAGTACGCCAAACGCTGCGCGGTCTTGGGGCCGATGCCCGGCAACCGGCTGAGTTCGTGGACCAATTGAGTGAGGGACGGAATCTTTTGCAACATTTAAGTCAAATTAAAACATTCCCGGGACGGAAACGCCACCGGTGATCTTCGACATTTCTTTGTCCGCGGTGGTTTTAACGTTGGTGTAGGCATCATTAAACGCCGTCGCCATAAGGTCCTGCAGCATATCCTTATCACCCGCGGAGAATACATCCTGCTGAATGTCGACGGCTTTCACTTTGTAGTCGCCGGTCATGGTGACTTTCACGGCGCCGCCGCCCGACGTGCCGTCAAAATCCTTGGCCGCCAGCTCCTCTTGCAGTTTCTTCATCTTGTTTTGCATTTGATTGGCTTGTCTCATCAGGGCTTGCATACCGCCCGCTCCGCCGCCACCACCGCCAAATTTCATATGCGAACTCCTTATGTCGTTTTAAAATCTTTAATCGATTTAATTTCCGCTTTAAAAACCCGCTGCGCGTGTTGCACCAGCGGATGCGCTTCAACCTCTTGCCGGACTGTGGTCTTGCGTTCCTCTTCGGTTTTGTCGGCCATGGCTTTGGGGCTGATGGCTTCCGGCGGCGCCGAATTTGCGTCGGCCATCACGATATCGAACGTATAGCCGGGGCCCCAAAACGTGTTGATGTAATTTAAAACTTTCTTTTTAAAATCAGGCTGGGAAAGTTTGTCGAATAGGAATTTGTGTTTGACCGCCACGCCGAGAATGAGATTTTTGCTTTCGAGTTTGGTGACAAAACAATTTTCCAGCTGCGCGCCGATCAGGCCGTTCACTTCTTTGATTTTTTCCACGAGCGCTTGGAACTGAGTTCCGGGAGTGGTCTTGGTCGCCGAAACAGTCGGCGCGAAATTCTGTGGCGCCTGGCGCGCTTCTACTTGCGACGTCGCAAGTGAATCGGATGTTTGCGTCATTGATGTTGATCCCACCGTCGCGGATTGCGGATTACTCACCGGGGAAGCAAAACGCTCGCGTGGGGAACCCATGGCAGGCGCAGGCTCTGTCTGGGGCCCGACGATTCGCGCTGTTGAAGCGACCGGTTGACGCGCTTCTACTTGGGACGTCCCAAGTGAATATCCAGTCGCAGCAAATTTCGAAAACCGCGGCGCCACTGTCATTCTCATCAGCACCATTTCCAAAACCAATAACGGATCTGAAGCGCGCACTAAATCTTGCGCCCCTTTCAAAGCCATATCAAACAGCCAATGCAAATCTTCCTGAGTCAGCGCGGCCGATATTTTTACTAAAGACTCTTGTTCCGAATCCGGCAGATCGATCAGTGAACGGTCGTCGCTCATTTTCAACAATAGAGCGTTGCGAACTTGTTCCATAACATCCAGCAAAAACAATTTCGGCTCGCCACCGGCGCCATGCAGGGATTTAATTCCCGCGATAACGGCTTTGGTGTCGCCCGCCATGATGGCGGATAAAATGGACTGCAGCAAACCGCGATCGGTTAAACCTAGAGTGGAAACCACTAAGTCGCGTTTCAAATCACCGGCGGTGAAATTAATCACTTGGTCCAATAACGACTGAGCGTCGCGCATGGAACCGTCGCCTTGGCGGGCGATGGTCCACAGTGCATCGGTCTCAAACTTCACGCCGTCGCGTTCGCAAATGGTCTGTAAGTGGTGCGCGATCACGCGCGTGGGAATACGGCGAAAATCAAAACGCTGGCAACGCGAGAGAATGGTGGCTGGAATTTTATGCGCTTCGGTGGTGGCCATCACAAAGTAAACGTGCGGCGGTGGCTCTTCCAAAGTTTTTAACAATGCATTGAACGCGCTGGTCGAGAGCATATGAACTTCATCGATGATGTACATTTTAAAACGCCCGCTAGCGGGCAGGTAGCCGACCGTATCGCGCAGTTCGCGAATGGCGTCGACGCCGTTATTGCTGGCGCCGTCGATCTCCACGATATTGACCGAGCGGCCGCTGGTGATTTCCTCGCACTCGCTGCATTTGTTGCACGGAATGAAATCAACAGTGTTGGGGCAGCGCAAAGTTTTAGCTAAAATTCTCGCGGTGGAAGTTTTGCCGGTGCCGCGCGGGCCGGTGAACAGCAAAGCGTGATGAAGACGGTCGTTTTTCAGCGCATTGATCAGCGTGGTGCGGATATGATCCTGGCCGATCAGGCCGGTGAAATCTTGAGGGCGCCAGCGCCGTGCGATCACTTCGTAGGACAATGTCTCTCCACTGGTCGTTGCGCGGCCGATTGAGCGGCCGCTTAATATCAAAAGCGGCCGGGCGATCCATATCACATAGGGCTCTTGTTACCGTTGCTTCCTTCCGGACCTGGCGGGGTGACCGGGTTGGAATTCGCCTGGGTGACAACGTAGTTGTTGATGTCGTACGGATTCAGCGGGGTCGTGCCGTTGGCCTCGGCGACCGTGATCGTGTTCGGC
>JANMVK010000590.1:0-4709 GCA_031392725.1 Pseudobdellovibrionaceae bacterium | reverse complement strand
GTCCACTCGCATGCGCTCAACGCCGGCGGTGTTAAATGCAATTTGTCCCGTGCCTACCGCTGACATCCCGGTGTTGGTCTGGCCGATGAAGGAATATCCAGGAGCCGTGCCGGTGCCGAGAGTCGACAAAATTTGTGTAGTGGCGGTGTGGTTGCCGAGATTGTCGGCCGCGCCACCGCTTGAAACCATATTGACCCAGTTGTTGGATTCATAAACTTCAAACTTCGAGAGATTGGTATTGTAACGGATCATGCCGTTGATGCCGGTAGTAGGGCGAAGAGCTGATGTATCACGCGGGACAATCATTGAAGAGCCGTTGACTCCCGTGCCGACTATGTCCAAGGCTGCATTGTTGGCAACTGCACCGCTGCCGCCGATGCGCACGCGCTTAAGCGGGGAGAGGTCGCCAAATATCAAACTGCCGATGCTTAAATAGTCAGAGGTGCCCGCGGCGGGCGCGGCTACGCCGGCACCGATCAAAATATTCCGGTCTCCGGTGGTGGTCGAGCCCCCGGCGCCATCACCGATCATGATATTATCATCAGCGGTGTCGGTGTTGCCGCCGGCGTTATTGCCAATAAACACGTTGCGGTTTCTGATGCTGGAAGTGGAACCGCTCCCTGCCTGAAAACCAATTCCAATATTGTCGTCACCCAAAGAGTCGACTAAGGAGCGCGAGCCGAGAGCCGTGTTTCTAACGCCCGCGGTGTTGTTGGATAATGCTTGATAACCTAAGGCCGTGCTATTGTCGGCCGTGGCGGCACTCAGACCGGCGTTGGTGCCCAAGAAGGTGACTTGGCTTCCGCCCGTGGTTTTGCCGTCAGAGAGACCATCGATATCGGTGGCACCGCTGCCGCTTGAAACCATATTGACCCAGTTGTTGGATTCATAAACTTCAAACTTCGAGAGATTGGTGTTGTAACGGATCATGCCGTTGATGCCGGTAGTGGGGCGCAGCGCGCTGGTGTCGCGCGGAACGATCATCGAACTTCCAATCACGCCGGTTCCGACAACTTCAAATGCGGCGCCGGCTGTTAAGGCATTGGTGCCTCCGATTTTGAAGCGTTTGCCGGTGAGATCACCTTGTATGGCGCCGCCGATGTTTAACCAATTGTTGGTCCCCGCGGCTGGCGCGACGGCCATGTTGCCAATTAAGATATTTAACGAACCAGTGGTCGTTGAGTTGCCGGATTGGTTGCCGAGCATGACGTTATAGTTGCCGGTTTGCACCAACAGGCCCGAGTCTTTACCGATGAACGTATTGCCAGCTCTTGCAGCTCCACCAGAGCCTTGGCCGGCGTTGTGACCAAGGGCTGTGTTGCCGTCGCCCGCATTGAGGAATTGCAAGCTCTGCGCTCCGACAGCTGTGTTGTCATTGCCAGTTGAGATATTTAACGAATCGCTGCCGAAAGCTGAGTTTCCTGTGCCACTGATGCTGGCATTGAGTGTCCAAGCTCCCACCGCTGTGTTGTCCGTTCCGCCGACATTGTTGGCGAGGGAGCTGGTGCCCACGCCGGTATTCCATCCACCGGTGGTGACGGTACCGGCGTTGGAGCCGAGGAATGTAATATCGGTTGCCCCTGCTGTTTTACCATCGGTGAGGCTCTCGATATCGGTCGCGCCCAATGCTCCTGTAGTCAGGAAAGACGTCCAAGTGTTGCTTTGATAAACTTCAAACTTCGAGAGATTGGTGTTGTAACGGATCATGCCGTTCACGCCGGTAGTGGGGCGGCGGGCGGTGAGATCGCGCGGAACAATTAGCGAGCTGAAGTTCACGCCGGTGCCATTCACATCTAAAATACTTCCACCGGCCGGTGTTGTAGTTCCTACACCGACGTTGCCGGCCGCAGTAATTCGCATGCGCTCTGTATTGCTAGGTCTGAATAAAATGTTTCCAGTGCTGTTGGTCGCGACGGTCATGTCATTGTTTCCACCGGCTCGGATCATGCCTTCTGTGGTATTGCTCGTGATATCCACAGCGTCGCCTGAACCGCTTTCAATGACGTAGAATCCGGCGGTTCCCACATTGTCGACGATCATATCGCCGCCCGACACAAGCATACGTGTTCCAGCCCAGTAAGTAGCAGCGTTAGTGGTGCCCACGCCTACGTTGCCCCCAGCATCGATTCGTAATTTCTCCGAGCCTCCGATGTTAAAGGCGATATTTCCCGTACCAACAGCCCACATGCCGGTGTTGACTGAGCCGTTGAATGCATATCCAGGCGCGGTGCCGGTTCCACGGATGGCCAAGATGGCGGTGGTAGCGGTGTGATTGCCGAGATTGTCGGCGGCGCCGCCGCTGCTGACCATGTTGACCCAGTTGTTATTTTCATAAACTTCAAACTTCGACAGATTGGTGTTGTAACGGATCATACCGTTCACGCCGGTCGTAGGGCGGCGGGCGGTGAGGTCGCGCGGGACAATCAATGAGCTGAAGTTTACACCAGTGCCATTCACGTCCAAGATGCTTCCACCGGCCGGTGTTGTAGTTCCTACACCGACACTTCCGGCCTGGGCGACGACCATCCGCGTGTTGGTGTTGGCATTTAAGTTGCCGGTGACGAATGACAAGTTCCCGTTGGCTTTCAGCAGGATATTTGAACTTCCGGTATTGCCGGCGAAGATCACGTTGTCGGTGGCTTGTCCGAGTTCAATGGAGTTGGCATCGTCAACCCGTAAACTGCCCACGACGTGTAGAGGTGTTTGTGGGTTCGTCGTTCCGATACCGACGTTGCCGTTGGCCGCCATGCGCATGCGCTCAACACCTGCGGTGTTAAACGCGATGGAACCGGTGCCCGCCGCCCACATACCAGTGTTGGTTTGGCCGAGAGCTATGCTGGGTGCCGTGCCCGTTCCATAGATGCCCAAGATTTGTGTGGTGGCGGTGTGGTTGCCGAGGTTGTCTCCCGCGACCGTGCCCGTGACCATGCTTGCCCAATTGCTATTTTCATAAACTTCAAACTTCGCGAGGTTGGTGTTGTAGCGGATCATGCCGTTCACGCCGGTCGTGGGGCGTAGGGCTGAGGTCGAACGAGGAACTAAAATGGAACTTGTGGCGGCTGAGTTGCCCCAGACATCAAGTTGTGCTCCGGAGGTGGCGCTGGTGGTGCCGATCGCGACTTTCCCGGTAGATGTGACCCTCATGGCCTCTGCATTGTTGGCGGAAAGTATTACTCCGCCGGCCTGGTTAGTCTCAAGGAAAAGATCGTTGCCCTGATTGTAAAGATTGGCAATGTGAGTTCCAGCCTGGGAAAAATAGATGGCTCCACCGGTTGTGGCGTGGTTAAGTTCGAGAGTCGTCCAGCCCGCGGCATTTGATGGAATTGTTGTTCCAATTCCCACGTTGCCATTGCTGTCAATTCGCACCTTTTCGGTGGCGTTGGTACTGAATGCAATTTGGTTTACTCCGGGCTTCCAAATTCCCGTGTCGGTGTCGCCGGCGAAAGAGTAACTAGGAGTTGCGCCAGTGCCAGCGAGAGCGAGAATCGCTGACGTCGCGGTGTGGTTGCCGAGGTTATCGGCAGCGCCGCCACTGGAAACCATATTGACCCAGTTGCTTGCCTCATAGACTTCAAACTTCGCGAGGTTGGTGTTGTAACGGATCATGCCGTTGACGCCGGTGGGGCGAACGGCGCTGGTGTCGCGGGGAACTATTAATGAGCTGAGGTTCACACCCGTTCCGTTGATATCCAAGATGGAGCCGGAGGCCGGCGAGGTAGTTCCGATCCCGACCTGGCCAATTCCAGTAATACGCATTCGATCTGCCCCTGCGACCGACCATGTCATGGAGGAGTTTGCATTGTAGGTGTTGAAGTTGAGCAATGCTGCGCCGGTTTGAATCTGTGCATAGTTTCCGGCCGCTACACTGGAGACTTTAATGTCGAGTTCACTGCTATCGGCTTGGGCCCTAAACCCGGCTGTGGCACTGCTGTTTGTATCGGGATTAGTGACCAATAATTGCGTCGCTCCATTTTGCGCCTTATAAATGTCAACAATTTGCGATGGATTCGTCGTTCCGACGCCGACATTGCCGTTCGAGCTCACGCGCATACGCTCCACGCCAGCGGAATTAAATGCGATGGTGCCCGTGCCCACCGCGGACATCCCAGTGTTGGTTTGTCCGATGAAGGAATATCCGGGCGCGGTGCCAGTGCCGAGAGTCGATAAGATTTGTGTAGTGGCGGTGTGGTTGCCCAAGTTATCGCTCGAGCCGCCGCCACCGGTGCTGACCATGTTCATCCATGTACCGGCTTGGTAAACTTCAAACTTCGCGAGGTTGGTGTTGTAACGGATCATGCCGTTGACACCGGTGGGGCGGAATGCGCTCGTGTCGCGGGGGATAATGATCGCGCTGCTTGATGCCGCGCCGGTAGCAAAAACATCTAGGGCCGCGCCGGGACTGACAACTCCTACGCCGACATTCCCATTGTTGTCGATCACCAAACGAGCGGCTACGTCCGAGTCGTTAATAATGCGCAAATCACTAGATCCGGCTTGAAGAACCCAGCGTTCGCCTCCGACGTCATTCAAACCGATAACCGGATCCGCGCCCTCGATTTGCAATCCGGGTGAAATGTTAGAAGTCCAGCCATTGAACGGGTTCGTGGTTCCAATGCCGATGTTGCCGTTAGCGGCCATGCGGAGACGCTCGACACCGGCCGTGTTGAACGCGATTGAGCCGGTGCCCGCGGCCCACATGCCGGTGTTGG
>JANMVK010000120.1:0-3335 GCA_031392725.1 Pseudobdellovibrionaceae bacterium | reverse complement strand
CGCGTTTCGCAATCTCGGTCCTTCTTGGCAGAGTGACCATGCCAAGGAGGTTTCCGATGAGCTGAAAGCCGAACTCGACGAAGGCACCTGTGCCGAACACGCTCGCCACGGTGATTGCGGGATTGGGCGGCAGGCTCGTTTGCACCCGGGTCTTCAAACGCCTGCTCACCATTTTGATCCAGAAATTCAAGAGCCGTATTAAAAGTTTTGTCCCGCGATCTTTGCCAAATAAATCGAGGCTCGTTGCACATGGATCGACAGGGGGCAAAGAGGCCAGATTCTTCAACTAGGGACTGTACATAGTTGGCCCTATCCACCATTTCCCGCATTCCATCTATGGCGGTTTTCGTGTTTTCCTTTTCAGCGGCTTTCTCGGTCTCGTCATTCTGCGACAAATGCATTCTATATGCGGGTTTACTCGAGACCTTGTTTTTCTTGATCACGGGAATTTCAAACGATTGAGGAGCGATGGGGTGCTTGCTTAGTTTTTGGCTGAACCAAACCACGCCGCATAAAAACACCAGTAAAATAATGCTGACTAGAATTCCGGCGCTGATCAGGAAGTATTTTAAGAATTTGCGCAATTTAATTCATTGCCGCTTTTGCGACGATATCGTGGCCCACCCACCAAACACTCTGGCGAGGTTTCATAGCTTCATGAAATACAGCTTTGCCGAAGGCCTTAAAGACCAATTCGCTCAAGCGGGCAGTCAGCAAATTCTTTTCATCTTTGTGCATGTCGAGAATCTTATCCGAAGTCGTTCGCATCAACTCCATCTGCTCGGGTCCGTTGTGCTGCGGCCACTGCTCATACTTGGACCAGCGTTGTCCGATGATCTCCGAAGTGAAGTATTTGTCGGTAGTTGCCAGAATTTCATCCAGTGAGTGTTCGGGCTTCAGGAGCGATTGGCATGTGGACATAATCTCTATAGTCAGCGGATGATTTGGACCCTCTTTTTTCAAAGCGCCCATCAGGGGATACAGTGCGACTTCCACGCCCAAAAACACCGAAGAAGAATTAGTCAAAATCTCAGGAGCATTAAACACACAAGCCTGCACTCCGGCCTTAGCCGCGCGCACCGCGATCTGCTCCATCTCCACTTTGGCAAAACCCTGTAAGTAGGGTGCATAGGATTGCCACTTATACTCACGGTTCATCAAAATCTCAGTGCCGTGGTAGCCATGCGCCATATAGGACACCTGGCCGCCACTCTTGGAAACTCGGTCACGCAAAGGGGCCGACATTTCAATTAAATCGGCGAACGTATTGGCGGTAACATCCATAAAACTCATGTCACACAGTTTTCCTAAAACACCACCCCAGAAATTCTCGCTGGAGGCGTAGCGTTCGCCGTGGCCTTTGAACATGCGGTTCATCACCGGCAGGATAATTTTTGCGCGCGGGATTCCGCCCGCCATGGTGTGGGCGAATAAAACGTTTTTGCCGGCGGGGATTTGCTTTTCTAAAGCGGCCATATACTCCCGCACGCGGGATCTGAAACTCTCGCGGCCTTTTTTGCGCGATTCCTCAACCTGGTCAAAATCCAAAACCGCTTTGTCCCACTCACTTAGCTTTAGTCCTTTTAACTGATCAACCGGAGTCAGGCCCTTACTTGAAGGCTCGAGATCAAAGCCACATTCCAAGGGAATATTAATCAACGGCTGCTCTTTCGCGGCCAATTCTTCAGAGGTCAACGGCCTCAGCTGATTTTGCTCATCCCGGCGGCCGACCGTGCTGTAAATAATCTTCATTCCGGCTTGGGTAGCCTGATCGATCAAGCCGTTGACATATCCGCGGGCGAACACCTCGCCGAAAATGACTAAAACGTCGTCTTTTTTGTAGCCCGATTGGGGGCGTAAATCGCGCAAGGGTTGAAACGGCTGCATGGTCAAACTCCTATCAAAGGTTCTATTTTTGTACTGGTTGATCTATGGTCAGTCCATGCGCATTGTGTCCTTAGTTCCCTCCTGGACGGAGACCCTGATTGAAGCCGGCGTTAATGTCGTCGGCCGCACGCGCTTTTGTATCCATCCTGAGGCGAAGGTGGCGGCCATACCCGCCGTTGGCGGCACCAAGGATTGGGAATGGGAACGCCTAATGGCTTTAAAGCCTGATTTGCTCGTTCTGGACCGGGAAGAAAATCCCAAGTTTATGAGTGAGCAAACCGACATTCCCTTTGTCGACACCCATGTCACCTGCATTGAGGATGTGCCGATTCAGCTTAAAAAATTGGCTGAGCGTCTAAAAGTGCCTAGGCTTTTAGAAACGGCATCCCGATGGGAGCGCCTGGTGCAGCGGGGGCCGCGGCCGGATTGGGATGGCGTAAGTGATTTTCCGGGAATTATTGAGTGGGGCACTCGCCCGCTGAAGCCGGTTCAGCAAATTGAATATGTGATCTGGAAAAAACCTTGGATGGCGGTCTCTAAGTACACTTTTATCGGCTCGGTCTTGGCGAATTGCGGACTGGAACCTTTTTTGAAAAGCTATCCGGCAAAATATCCAACGATTGAATTTGCCGTAGTCAACCAAGACCAAACTCTTCTGCTCTTTTCCAGCGAGCCTTTTCCATTTAGAAAAATCATTAAATCGCTCGCGCAATTGGGCTATCCGTTTGCTCTGGTCGACGGCGAAAGTTTCTCTTGGTTCGGTTCGCGCACATTGCGATTTCTCGAGAGCGTTCATGGCGCTCACTCACCGTAAGAGTGACCAACTCTCAAGCACTCAGTGGAATAGTTACATTGCTCTAACACATTCTTAATAAGAAACGTCTTGCGCTGACCACCTTAGGCCAGTACAAGGGGGCACAAACACAATTTATAGGGCACGTTTATTGTAACTATTGGTCGAAAAAGATCGGACAGTTTTGTCGGGATGGGACAGGATGAAGTCTAAAATAGGTTGGTGGGCTCTGCTCGCTGGGATGGTTTTGTCCATCCCGGCCCTGGCCCAAGGCATTGCGACTAGTTCTGTAAAAACCGAACCAACCGGCCGTCCTTTTGCGTTCAAAGGTGATTGGAAATTCGATCTCGGCGGCGGCAATGCTCAAGAGGGCAAGGACACTTGGTCGGCCGGTTACCTCTACTTCCACAGTAATTTAGATTTTAAACTCCACTCGATGCTTCAAGCGCATATAGAACCCATGGCTCGCTTATATGGCGGACGGGCGCAAGAGCGCTACGATGATGATTCGCTTGATAGCCGGGCCGGCGTCAGCGACGCCCATGTGTCTTTCGCACCCGCCAAATTTATTGAACTCAAAGGCGGCGTTCTTTCGCAAAGGTTTCTCGATCAGCAAATGCTGGTCTCCGGTTTGCGCGTTTTTCCCGGCGTTCAA
>JANMVK010000404.1:0-3605 GCA_031392725.1 Pseudobdellovibrionaceae bacterium | reverse complement strand
CGATAAAAACACAAATTCATCGGCGGTGAGAGTTCCAGTTTCAACTTTGAACGCGGCTTTTGTGGTCATGGGTCGAGAGTAGCGTGCAGATTTGCCTCTCGCAAACAAAATTTATGTGACTCATAAAGAGATTTGTGACGGAGAAACACACACTTCGCTGGATTTTTTTCGCGCAATAAAGCTATTATGAAAACAGGGGAGGTCACATGGAACAATTCAATTCACCGATGGAGTTAACAACGTTGGTTTTAGTATTGTCCATCGGACTTTATGTTCTCCTCTACTGGCGCTCACAAACTGAAGCCAAACTTCAGTTTCAAAAGCCCAATCGCCGCAAAACCGATCAGCCGTCCGTTCACAAAAGACGGGTCACCGACCGCGCCGACGTTGAGAACTTGGTGTTGAATCACCTGTTTGAAAACGAAGACACCGACACCCGCCACACCACCACTCATTAATATATTTTGTTTACAAAGTAAAAGGCGGGGGGCGGATTAAAGCACTTTGATGACTGTGTGATGAATTTCGCGCAGGCGGGTCACGCACTGGTGTCCGTGCTCGACCAGAATCATATCAATGCCGAGTTCATTGGCCACTTCCAGATCATGATCGGTGTCGCCGATCAAAACACATTGCTCAGCCGGAATATTGGCTTGCTTGAGCAGTTTGCGGCCGAATTCCAATTTCGACGTGGCCAATTTATCGGCGATGCCCATCACATGATCGAACAAATGCGCGACATCAAAGCGAATCACGGAGGCATTCAACATATTTTGTTCAGTGGCCGACAGCACGGATTGCGTTTTGCCCGCGCGTTTCACTTGCCTAAGCACTTCGCGCGCGCCCGGCCATAGCTCCAGGCGGTGGAGCCCGTCGTAAAACAAAGTGTTAAAACGTTCGCACAAAACGGCGAAATTCTTAGGGGAAGTGTCAAAACCCAGACGTTTGTAGTAGTCGATGACGGGAAAGCCGAAAACTTTTTTATAGCCGTCCACGTCAGTGGGCTTCAGGCCCTGCTCCTTGAGCAGGATGTTCACCACTCGAACTGCGTGCTCAATATCCGCCAAAAGGGTGCCATTCCAATCCCAGATGACGTGGGACTTACCCTGTATGTGTTTAGAAATTTCCCGCATCTGGATTTCATGCCCCGAACCTAGGTCCAGGTCCAGGGAAACAGGGTTCAAGGAGCGTAGCAACAATGTCGATAAATTACCCATGGATGTTAAGCCCACAATTTTAATCGTCGACGATGACCCGGTGTCGCTGTCGCTGCTCAGCAAGCTGGTGGAACAGCTCGATTACAATGTCATTCTGGCGGAAGACGGAATGAAGGCTTTTGATATCATTCGCAGTGAAACCATCGACCTGGTGATCTCCGATTACGAAATGCCGCGGGTGAACGGCCTGGAGCTGCTGGCCAAAGTGAAGGCCGGCTTTCCGCGCCTGCCGTTTATTCTGGTGACCGCCTACTCCAATCTAACCGTGATCCGCGACGCTTGGAACGCCGGCGCCTTTGATTTTTTCCAGAAGCCGGTTTACGTCGACCGCCTCCACCAAACCATACGCTTAGCCATTGAGTACGGCCATCTCGCCATCGCCCGCCGTAAATTTCCTAAAACCGAAACCAATCAGCCCGAAGAGGGCGCGCTCGACGCCGGCGTGATCCGCGAACTCGCCGCCGCTCTCGACCGCGAGGATTTACTGCGCATCGTGGAGGAATTTGAAACCCACGCCCGCATTGAACTGGAGCAAGTATTTCGTTTCAGCATGATCAAAGACGCCGCCCAAGTGAAATCATTCGCCCACCGGCTGGCCGGCACCGCCACCAATCTGGGTTTAACTAAAATTTCTGAAAGCATGAAGGCTATCGAGCTCAATCCCGAGGCGCCCATCGCCGATGTTGGCCAATTGGCCGCGGACCTCGAGCAGTCGATTCATTGGCTGAAGCAGTATCTCACGCAGATTTTTCAAGATCTCGCGGTTTAATTTTAAAATTTATGGGTTGAGAATTAAGGATTTTAAGCGGAGTTTGTATGTGGACTTCGTGTCATCGCCATCCACGCTGAGCCACAGCGCCGCGGCGGTGAGTGGTTTATCCAGTTTGTGAGCGAACACCACTTTCTTCACCCCGGGATCACGAACCGCGATGATGTGTTCCACCATCAATCCTTTGCTGCCGGGAAACTCTCTGCTGTGGCCAAGGGCACTGTCCCCAAGATTAAAAAAATAAATTTTATCGACGCCGGAGTCCTTCGGCGCCAGTTCGAACAGTTTTTTGACCCATTCGGTGGCGATCATTCGTTCCATCATGTTGAGCTTGCGCTTGCCCGGCACCACCAAACCGAGACGAAGATACGCGTCTTCCGGCGGGCGGCCGCTGAAGCTATTCATATTGCCTTCAATTTCAATCTCCGCTTTGAAGCCGGTGACTTGAAGCGGCTCTTTTAACGGAAAAATCAGCGGACTGGAGGAGTGATCGACCGCCACCTCAAGACCTTGTTGGCTAAAAATATTTTTGTTTGGTGTGATCTTGGAAAATTTTAATTCCTGCCAGCCCGTGGGTGAAGAGAGCGGGATCATCACGGCGGCCAGTAGGGCCGCGCGGTTCATCGCGCCACCACTTTGCGCAAATCTTCCCACTCGGCGGCGATGTCGTATTCAAAGCACATCCGGTTGGCCATGGCAAAATCTTGCGGGTCACTCTTCAGGCGCGGCATCCGCTCCACTTCTTCCCAAGTGGTGGTTTTAATGTTGCGCTCCAGAGTGAGTTTCAGTTTGCGCCGGCAGTTGGCGGTGTTGACCGCCTGGCGCTGGCCATTGCGCGCGGAAAACTCGATGGCTACAGCCAAGCCTTTGCGGTCAAACACGAAGGCCGGGGAGGCTTTGATACTTTCTCCGCCTCGGACCGGCTGGCACTTGATATCGGCGTCCTCGGTGGCCTCTAAGCGCCACTGCACAAAGGTGGCATCGCTGCGGACTTCACACGAAAACACAATTGTGCTGGAAGCGCGCTCCATGATCACGCTGTCCTTTTCGGTCCACTCTTCCATGGACTTTTCGCACAGCTGACGCACGTAACGGACGACGTCGCTGTCCGAGCAGCCCTCGAAGCCGCCGCTCGCTTCGACGATTTGCTCCATGCTGTGCTGCCAGGGTTTCCATTTGATGTACGGGGTATCGGTGGAGACGGAACTGCTGAAGTAGATCCATCCGGGGATCGCCATGTTGAACAATATGAATGCGATGTGGAAGGGAGTCATGACCCCTTTAGATTAACGGACCTCGGTGCGGAAGGCCATGGTGCTCTCGCGCTTGCCCTTGAAGCCCGGCATCTTTTTTGGACGAAAGCCGAGGCGGCGGAGACTTCGGTTGAGGGACCCGTTGGCCGCATACGAGGCAAACATGCATTCGGGCAGCAAAACATTTTCCATACTACTCACCAAACTGTCTTCGGCCCATAAGGCTTCATCCATTTTTCGGCTGTAGGCATCGTAAAAAACCACGTTAGCCTGCACGTTTTGCGAGTCTTCTGGGAAGGATCCGCGCAGCTGCAAACGGCCATCATTGAGGCCCTCGAGCATAAACGCGCGCAAGATTTCGAGCGG
>JANMVK010000340.1:0-1914 GCA_031392725.1 Pseudobdellovibrionaceae bacterium | reverse complement strand
GTCTTTAAAACTGCGGTAGCGAAAAGTGGACACCATCACAAAGCCGAGCAGAAAAGTCATGGCCAGCACGCCCCACGAACGGGCGGCGTCGAGTTCCAGATCCTCAAACGCGAGAACACTGGAAGCCACGATCCCCGCCGCCATGGGAATTGGCAATCCTTGAAAGTAAGCTTTCTCGACCGACGTGCTTTGCACATTGAAGCGCGCCAAGCGCAGGGCTCCGCAGGCCACAAAGAAAAAACTCGCGAGCCAGCCGAGGCGGCCGAAGGGCTCCAGCGACCACAGAAATAATAAAAGGGCCGGCGCCATGCCGAAGCTGATCAGGTCGCAAAGTGAATCCAACTCCGCGCCGAACTTGCTGGTGGCGTTGGCCATGCGGGCGACGCGGCCATCGAGCTGGTCAAAAACAGCGGCCACCACAATGGCGTAAGCGGCCCACTGGAAATTGCCATTGATGCTGTAAATGACGGCGAAAAAACCAAAGAACAAATTCACGATGGTGAGCAGGTTGGGCAGAACGTAAATGTGGACGCCGACTTTGCGGGGCACAATGGCTTCAGGGGCGGGTTTCACTACAGTCCTCCGAACACGTAATACAGACCGGTGAGGCCGATCGCGCTCAACACCGGGAAGACGAGGTTATCGTCTAATTTACCTATCGGCACAAGCTCCGATGCAGCTCCAATCAATCCAGCCAAAAGACAAGCGATAAACTGACGTTCGGTCATAAGGTCCATGTAGGAAAAAAATCCAAGCGCCAGCAGAAAGCAGGCGGCGAAGGCGGCCATGGATCCCTGGAGGCTCTTGTTGCCGATCAATTTGTCTTTGCCGAAACGGATGCCGAAGTAACTCGCCATGGGATCGGCCACCGCCAGAAACAACAAAGTCAGCAGCACCACGTTTCTGGGAAATAGGCAGATGATAATGGTGACCCCCGCCAGCATCGCCGTACTGGCGGCGAATTTGTGGCGTTCATCTTCGCGCATGACCCGTTTGAAGATCCACGTGAACAAGCGGTTTAGGCGGGGATTGCGCAAGCGGGCCCAATCAAAACCAATCATAAAAGTGGCGATGGCGATAGCTAGCCAAGGCGCCGTAGCGGGAGGCACAAACCAGTACAAAATGAAGATAAAGATGACACCCGCACAATGCCAAAAGCGGCGCGAAAGATGAATTTGATTGCGGTCCCGAAACGACATACCTCAAGATGTCCCATTGTGAGATCAAGTCAAATGATTTCACGGGCTTATGCTACAATGGGGCATGCAAATCGTGGCCTTTGTCCTAGCCATTTTTGCCCTTCCTTGCCTGGCGCAGGAGGCGGATGAAAATCAGCCTTTCGGCAATCACTACGGCTATTTATTTGAAGTTAAAGAGGAAAGAAACAAACGCGATTTGGAAATGGTGATGCTCGCCCAACCGAAGGCGCCGCCCAAGCCACTGACTGAAGTCATCTTTGATCAGAAATTATCCAAAGAATTTCAACAACAATATGAGTATCGATTCGGCCAATCCCAGGCCGAGCAGGTGTTGAACTCACAGGGACGCAGCGATGGTTACACTTACTCCACCGGCCAAAACGTCACAATTAAGGAGTACCAGAAGAATCAGCAACAGTTCGCTGAATATATGGGACGCCGTCTGACTGAACATCACGTGGACAACTGGGCCAAGAACGATCCGGAGTTCCGCGTGGTGTATGAATTCAAGGACAAAATCAGTAATGTGAATATGGATGTGCGGCCCGGTTACAAAGTGAAATGGAAATACAATTTTGCCGGTCCTAACATGGAAGTGAAAGTGGAGAATCCCTACAAGTTGGACGTGAAAGTGCGAATGGAAATGAGCGGAATTATTTCCAGCGCGAAGGAAATGATCTACACCCTCGGCTACCAAATCACCCAAAAAGTCCGC
>JANMVK010000256.1:0-4941 GCA_031392725.1 Pseudobdellovibrionaceae bacterium | reverse complement strand
GTGGTCCGAAAATGCCCGCAGGCCTGACCCCGCGTCGATGAGCAGTCGGGAAGAACCGGATGTCACTTCCGCGCAAGAAGTATTGCCGCCGTAGCCGCCCACCAAATGTGAGGGGAGCGTATCCAAAAAAGTTTTGGCGTCGACTGGGACATTGGAATCCTTCAGCCGTCCATATTGCGTCAACACTTCTTCAAGCCGCCAGCGAACCTGATCCGGAGTTTGCGCGGAAGTGACATCCGGTTCTTCCCGACTGCTCATCGACGCGGGGTCAGGCCTGCGGGCATTTTCGGACCACATCATGAAGACCGCGCCCGCCACCGACGAATTCCATTTGTATTTCACTCATTTTCATTGGGATCACCTCATCGGCTTGCCGTTTTTCGTACCGCTTTACGTGAAGGGCAAAACCATTCACATTTATGCCGTTCAAGACGATCTTGAAAAGTCTTTGGAGACCGTGTTCACGAAGCCGAATTTCCCCGTGCCCTACGCCATGGTAAAAAATCAAATTAAACTTCACAAACTTGAGCCGAGAAAGAAATTGACCATTGGGTCCTTGCACCTCACACCCTATCAACTGGATCATCCAGATCCCAGCTGGGGTGTGCGGGTGGAGGGCGACGGCAAAGCCCTTGCGTGGGCCATGGACACCGAAGCCACGCGCACCAGTCCGCAGGAACTCGGAGAGGACGCGAACCTCTACAAGAACGCCGACCTGATGGTATTCGATGCGCAGTATTCATTTGATGAGGCGATGGAGAAAATCAATTGGGGCCACTCCAGCGCTCCCATCGGCATTGATCTGGCCATCCGGGAAAATGTGAAGCTGGCCTTGTTCGGACATCACGACCCGTCCGCCACCGACGAAGAGATTCATCGCGCTGAAGAACATACCAAAAATTATTTCGCCGAACTTGTGAAAAGCCGTAAACGTTCAAAGCTGCCCGACCTGAGCTTGAACTGGCGTTTCGCCCGAGAGGGAGAAACGATTCAACTGTGAGTGAACCTCTAAACGTCGCCATCAACAAAACAGACACTGGGACTGTCATGGAAGTGGCCGGCTGGCTCGACGGGCACGCGACACTGCCTGACCTCGGCATTGTTGCGGGGACTTTGATTATAAACTTGTTCGAACTCACTTTTATAAATTCGCTAGGAATTCGCGACTGGGTCAATTGGATCAAGACCGTGCGCGCGGAAAAAGGAATCACACTCATTCGCTGCTCTCCGCCGTTCGTGAGGCAAATCAGTATTCTGCAAAATTTCATTCCCGATGGCGTAACTGTGGAAAGCATTTGCGTGCCCTATTTTTGCGACGAATGCGAACGTGAGGAGCAGAGGCTTATCCAAGTCGGCACGCTGGCAGACACCTTGCCCGATGACATTCCATGCGTGATGTGCAAAGGCGCAATGGAATTAGACGTGGTCAAAAATACTTATTTTAAATTCTGGGAAAAGAAAACCGGCTGACTTCGCTGTCCAGATTAGGTAAACTTTAGCCATGCGATATTTAATAGCCATTTTTCTCATCGGGGCCTGGGCGGAGCCATCCCCCAAGCGCATTTCAATTCACGACAAATCGACTCATGAGGCCCAGGAAATCAATCCTGAGCCGTTGACCGACAATGAAATTCAAGCCGTATCAGCTGTCATCTCGGCCGTCGTACGAACGATAGTAACTCCAGGCGAAAATGCATCAAGCGTCCGAGGCCGCTGCACCTATCGTGGCGGATTTTGCCCGGGCGCCCTCGTCGAACTCAAGAACACCAAGGGCCAGATGCTAGCCAGTCAGTCTTTGACGTCTGTGGACGGATTTGCGTTTTTAAATCTTGGACCAGGCCGGTACAATCTCGAAGTTTCTTATCCTCGCTACAATTTGAAGGCAGTTCGAAAGCAGGTTTCGCCGGGAAGCGAGATCATTGTTGAGATGACTGAATAAGTAGCCTGATTTTTGGACAGTGTATTGTTCCTGTACAGCCTATGTGCAGCTCAACCTTTAGCCGCTGGTACTCACCTTGCTTTTTCTATATAGATGGCACGCATCGCAGCGGTTCTGTTGGTTTTGTCAGTTCTCGGTGGGTACGGAATTTGGAAATATTTGGGAAATTCGCCCGCCAAATCGGTGGCTCCAGCCTCTGATAAAGCCGCGAATAATGAAATAGATAAGCACTTCCAACAAGCTCGCAATCTTTATCTGCAAGGAAAGTACAGAGCTTGCCTCAAAGAGATCACGAAGCTAAAAACGCTGACGCCTTCCTATCAAAATTCGGCCGAACTGGAATCGTTTTGCGTTGAAGGTATCGAACTGATCACGCTTCAAGAAAAAAACATGTAGATGCGTTACATCTTCCGCGTGAATTCAAACACGGCGGTCTCGGCTTTTTATTCACATGTTTCCTTGAAAATCCAAAACTTTAAAGATCCAGCTCCATAGCTTTTAACATTTCGTTCATATTTATTAAGTTGCCCGACAAAATAACCCGGTTCCCCTCTTTAAGGCGGCCGAGGGTGCTGACGTATTTTTGTCCGAGCTCTAATTTCATCGCTTGCTTGCCGCCTTCCGTGGTCAGGGACTGTCCCACCTTTGAAATCGACTCGGCCGTGGCCACGCCGATCGACAGAATTTCCTGGGCCACGCCTTGCGCTTCGTTAATCCGCTTTTGCATCTCGCCTTCCGAACGGTTGATCATTTCGGTCATTTGACCTTCCGAGGTATTGATCAGCGATTGCTTAGCACCCACGCTCTTCTCCACGATGGCGCGGCGGTTACGTTCCGCGGTCACTTGTTTTTCCATCGACTGGCGCACGCTTTCCGGGGGAATCAGATTTTTAATTTCAAAACGTAAAATGTGAATGCCCCACTTGGCCGCCGCTTGATCCAGCACCGTGACCACCTTGTGGCTGATCGCCTCACGCTCTTCGAAGGTGCGATCCAAATCTAAAGTGCCCACCACGGCGCGCGTGGTGGTCTGCGCCAGTTGAACGGCGGCAAAGCGGAAATCAGTGATGCCGTAACTGGCTTTGGCCGAGTCAAACACTTGCAAATAGATAACTCCGTCCACTTCGACCTGAATTTCGTCCTTGGTAAAACAAAATTGGGGCGGAACCTCGATGGTGTTCTCTTTCATATCTTGGGCGTAGGCGACTTGATCCGCGAACGGCAGCAGCACATGGAAGCCGGCTTTCAGCGTGGTGTGATATTTGCCGAAGCGCTCGAGGATGTATTCGCTTTGTGCCGGCACCAGCCGGATCGACCTAAACAGAGCCATCATGACAAACACGAACAAGCAGCCCATGACGAAGGTAAAAAACAGAAGATCATTCGACATATTCGACATATTTAGTTCTCCACTTTCTGCAGACCACCGCGGCCGGGAGCCCTCAGCTCTTCAACGATTCCTTTAAGGGTGGCGAGTTCCGCCGGAAATATAGAGACGTCACCGTCTTGAATCACTTCGCTCAGCTGCCTGATGTATTGATCCACCAGCTTCATTTTCAATGCTTCCTTGCCGCCGGGACGTTCAATCGCCTCGCCGACCATTTGCAGGCTCTTCGAAGTCGCGTCGGCGATCAGGCGGATGGATTCGGCCAGACCCGTGGCCTCGTTGATGCGTTTTTGTCTGGCGCCGGTAGAAAGATTGATCGCCATTTGGCGCTCACCCATGGACACGTTAATCAGCTTTTCCTTTTCGGCGGTGGCACGCGTGATCTCGGCTCGTTTTTCGCGCTCGGCTTCCATTTGCTTTTCCAGTGTTTCTATCACGTGGCGCGTGGGCGAGATATCGCGCACTTCGTAACGCAGGACTTTGACTCCCCACGGATCCGAGGCCTTGTCGACTTCGGCGATAATTTTATGGTTCACCGCATCGCGCTCGGCGAAAATTCCGCCGAGAGTTATTTTTCCGACTTCGGAACGCATCGTGGTTTGGGCCAAGTTAATGCTGGCGGCTAGATAGTTGCCGACTCCGTAGCTGGCTTTCTTGGCATCCATCACTTGCAGGTAAAGCAAGCCGTCCACTTCGACTTGAATATTGTCGCTGGTGATTACGCTTTGGGAAGGAATGTCGATAACCTGCTCGCGCACTTCCTGCCGGTAAGCGGCGTTGTCGAAAAAAGGAATGAGAAAATGCAGCCCGGGCTTAAGCACGGCCAAGAATTTACCGAGCCGTTCAACGATGACGTTCTCGCGCTCGGGCACGATCAGAATCGTATTATAGATTATGATCCCGACGACTATGATGGTGATCGAAATAAAACTTAGCACCTTTACAACTCCCCGCCGTTTGGCTTTTCCACAACCCAAGAAATATTGTCGCGCGCGACAATGCGTACTTTTTCGCCGGCGAAAATTGGACCGTCGCCGCCGCTGGTGGCGGTCCAGGTGGACTCACCAAAACGGACGCGACCCGCACCCGCCGCCGGAATCGTCTCGATCACCTCGACGATCTTGCCGATCATCATTATGTCTTCGTCGATGATCTTCTTTTCGGTATCCATGGGATAGTAGCGCATGACGAGAATCCGCAACGAGAAGATATAAACCGTCGAGATGATAAACCAAGCTGAAAATTGCGCGGCAATGCTGTCGATGTATTTCAGGTGCAACAATCCCGCGACGGTCAGCGCGCCGAGCCCAAGAAAGATGGTGACGAGCCCCGGAACAAAAAATTCAGCGAAGATCAGTATGACCCCAAACAGGATCCAAATTTTTAAAGGTGTTTCCAAATTCATCTGCGGGTGGCCTTAAAATGGCGGGATAGATGGCACGAGTATCGAACTTTTTGCTTTGAGTCAATTTCATAACTCAATGAACACGCTGCAAAAAATCTAGGACGAATTCTCGGCGGGCTATTTCATCGGCACCCTTATCACCCACGGTGATCAAAATCGGTCCGGTGAATTTCTCAATTTCAATTCGACGCCCCTTGGACGCAATGGTTC
>JANMVK010000081.1:0-3059 GCA_031392725.1 Pseudobdellovibrionaceae bacterium | reverse complement strand
TGCGCATGCCGGAGATGGACGGGCTTGAAGCCTTGACTAAAATCAAGACGCTCGATCCCCGCGTGTTTGTGGTGATCATGACCGCCCACTCCAACTTGCAGGATGCAGTCGCGGCGATTAAAGGCGGCGCTTACGATTACGTCGAAAAACCGGTGCAGCCGGACAAGCTGGTGCAAATCATCAAGAAAGCTCTTGAGACCCAGGAAATGGTTTCGAGCTTGGCCATTTCGGCGCCCGTGCTCGACGACGACGTCGACAGTGAGTTCGTCGGCTCCAGCAAAAAAATGCGCGAAATTTTTGACCTCATCAACCGCTTAAGCCAAGTCGACACCACGGTCCTGATCCGCGGTGAAAACGGCACGGGCAAAGAACTGGTGGCGCGCGCCATTCACTTCAACTCGCCCCGCAAGCACGGCGAATTCGTCGCCATCAACTGCGGCGCCATTCCCGAAGCACTGATGGAAAGCGAATTGTTCGGCCACGAAAAGGGCTCATTCACCGGCGCCAACGAACGCAAGATCGGAAAGTTCCAATTCGCCAACAAAGGCACCATTTTCCTCGATGAAATGGCCGAATTAAAACCCGACATGCAGGTCAAACTGCTACGGGTGTTGCAAGAGAAGCGTTTCACACCTGTGGGCAGCAACCGCGAAGTGGCGAGCAACGCCCGCGTGATCGCCGCCACCAACCGCAACCTCGAGAAAATGATTGAGGATGGTGGCTTCCGCGAGGATTTATTTTACCGTCTGAATGTGATGCCGATTTTCTTGCCGCCGTTGCGCGACCGCTTGGAAGATCTGGAAAATCTGATTTCCTATTTCGTACGCCGCTTTAACCGAAAAATGGGCCGCCTAATCCAAGGCTTCGCTCCGGAAACGCTGCAGGTCTTGCGCCGTTACCGCTGGCCCGGAAATATCCGTGAGCTGGAAAACATCGTCGAGCGTAGCTTTATCATGGAAACCGGCTCGCAAATTCAACTGACGGCACTTCCGGAAATGATTCAACACGCGGCCCAGAGCGAAATTGAATTCGATCTGCCTGATTCCTATTCCGGCCCGCTCGATTTCGACCGCTTCAAAGAGCGCACGGAAAAAGAATTTATCGTGCAAGCTCTGCGCGCCAACCGCGGCCGCATCAATCAGACCGTGGCGCAAGCCAATATCCCGAAAAACACACTGCTGCGCAAAATAAAGAAGTACAGCATCAATGTGAAGGAACTAGGCGAGTAACAACAAGCGCCGTTCACTTCGCTAGCGAAGTGAACCTATTTTGCGTAGTCCCATTCGCTAGCGAATGGGACGTGTGAGATTATTTGGCGGCGTTGGAATTCAGCTTGGACTTTAGCGCCGAATTTTCCGCCGAAGAGGGCCGTGTCGATGGCTCTGATTTTGGCGTAAATGGTGACGAAGGTGTCCGCGCCGGTGATCACCTTTAGATGTTCATTAAACAATTTATCGATATCCACCGCGTTGGCGCCGCCGCGCTCGGCTTTTTTCAGTTCATACCAGACCGAAGCGTACAACGAGCCGGCCACATGAACCTCGCCGTTAAAGGCGATGTTGTTGCTATTCAATTCGCAGGCTCTGAAGGCGGCCTCGGAGGTCAGCGCGGTGTTGCGAATGGCATTGCGGTCGATTCCGCAGCTGCGTAGGCCGTCGACCCGATTGACCCAAGTCTGGCCAAGGGCCGGATCATCAAAAAACAACAGAGCGGCGTGATGGTCGGCCAATCCTTCATTGATCGCCCAGGAACATCCGGTTTTATCGCCACAGCACACATTGCCGTCCACCGGACTCACACAATAGAAGTCGTTGCCGTCGGTGCCGTTGGCGCCATAGTTATAAATGTTGCCGTTGGAGCCGTGAAACACATTGGCGTGACCCATTTCATGCATGGCCACCTCAGGATTCAAGCCGATGTCGGCGCCGGTCACGCCGTCGCGCCCGATTTGTACTTCATTCGCGCCCGAATCAAAATAGGCGTTATTCGGAACCGCCGGATTAGAGGCAAAAACTTTGGTGCCCTTGGCCTCGGCGAAGAAATTGCCCAAACGCTGCTTCATAAATTTCACTTGTGTCATCAGCCAGTAAAACGTCACGACTTGAGTGACTCTGCGGTTGGGATCGTTGGCGTAAACAAATTTAAAATTCCCACCGGCGGTGGGCACCCGTCCCGCGGTGTTAGCGGCGATATCAAGAAAAAGATCAAACGAAGTATTTTTTAGGAAGCCCGAAGCGTCATACCAAGCCGGCATAATGTTCACCGCTTGCAATTGGATCGCGGCCAGGTTGGTAGCGGGCACAATCGGAGTGGCGAATGGCGCTCCGCTTTGCCCAACTGGATTTTTCCAGAATATGCAGGTGTTGAATTGCGCATTGGCGGGACAATTGGCCACCAAGTTGCGAACCACTGTAAGCTCATCCACGATTTCCGTTACATTGATCGTCATTCGAATCGCGGCGCTGGTCAGTTGGCCGTCGCTCACCACAACGGTGAACGAATCCTCACCGAAAAAGCCGGCCACAGATTGGTATGTAAAAGTCAGCCCGTTAAAATTTAACACTCCATGGAGAACATTGGCCTGCACCGTTAAAGTCAGCGCAGTGCCTTCCACATCCGATGCCAGCACCGTAGCCGCCAGCACGCGTCCGCTGCCGGCGTCGAACGTCTGCGGAGCCAATGTCGGGGCGTCGTTGACCGGCGTGACCGTGATCAGCGCGGTGGCCACATTGGATTCACCAGCCGCATCGCGGGCTTTATAAGTAAAGGAATCAGAGCCGTTAAAATTAGCGCGCGGAGTGTAGGTGTAGCGTTTGGCCGCCGCATCGTAGAGCAAAGTTCCGTTAGCCGGCATTCTCACCGCTTCAAAAGTAATGGCATCGCCATCCACATCCGTGCCGATGGGAGTGACCTGGGCGTTGGCGTCTTCCGCAAGCGTGGTGAGGGCGGGATTGACCGTGACGGGAAGGTCGTTCACCGCCGCCACTTGAATCGTCATGGTGGAAACATTGGATTCACCCTGGCCATCAACCGCTTTGAAGGTGAACGTGTCGGTGCCG
>JANMVK010000050.1:0-1251 GCA_031392725.1 Pseudobdellovibrionaceae bacterium | reverse complement strand
GGCGTCCGGCTCCCGCGGTGCCTTGTTCGTCAAACAGTTCGACAAAAGAAAAATGCGTGGCTTGGAGACTCGCGACAAAAGTAATTGAGAAGGTCACCAGCCAGAGCAGCGGTGACTTCACGAGTTCGGATTTTAACAAATAGCTGACGGCACAGGCCACCACTAAAAGTCCCACAGTCAGACCTGCGATGATGGCCATGTTTTGAATGGCGAATTCCTTATCCATGGAGCCCACCAGGCCGGACACCAGAAGAGCGACCAGGCCGAGGGTGTAGGTAATTAAAACGCCGTCGAATAGCCCCCGCTTCATATATCCCTCGCGGTTTCGCCGTAAATTTGTTTGAACCAGGCGGCGGTGATTTCTGCGGGAGTTCCCTCAAACACAACTTGACCGTCCCGCAAAGCCAATACGCGCGTGGCGTATTCGCGCACCAGGGATAGGAAATGCAAATTGCACACGACCGTGATGCCGAGCTCGCGGTTCACCTTGCGCAAGTAGTCCATCACCACATGACAGGCGGCGGGATCGAGACTGGCCACCGGTTCATCGGCCAAAAGCAGTTTGGGATTTTGACAAAGCGCGCGCGCGATAGCGACCCTTTGCTGCTGGCCGCCGGAGAGCTGTTGCGCGCGGGCTTTGGCCTTATCGCCGATGCCGACTAAGTCCAGATATTGGAGAGCTTGCTCACGATCTTCCGCTTTAAACCAGCCCAGCAAACTTTTCAGCGTCGGTGTGGCGTGGAGACGGCCCATCAATACATTGTTTAAGACGTTGTGCCGCGGGATGAGATTGAATTGTTGAAAAATCATGGCGATGCGGGAATTGATGGATTGCAACGGGCGCTTTTCAAATAGCACCTCCCCGCTGGTGGGTTCCAGCAAGCGGTTCATGCAGCGCAGGAGTGTGGTTTTGCCCGAGCCACTGGAGCCGATAACGACCAAAAATTCGCCTTCCTCCACCTTGAGCGACACTTGATTGAGCGCGCGGACTCCGCTGGGATAAAATTTGGTGAGATTTTTGGTTTCGATTATGGGCGTGTTCATTTGGCTGATTCCGCCGCCACGGCCTTTAAATATTCGCGGGACTTTTCATAGTCCTTGTCGGTGGCGGGAATTAATCCGGTGACGCCCGACAGTTTTTGCAAGGTGTCCTTGCCGGCTGGTGACTCGGCGAATTTGATCAAGGCGCTGCTGATTTTGGCCTTCATGTCCTCGGGCAGGTCCTTACGGAACACCACGGGATCGTTGGGA
>JANMVK010000011.1:0-2016 GCA_031392725.1 Pseudobdellovibrionaceae bacterium | reverse complement strand
AAATTCGCGGAAGGCGGCCATCGCGCAAATCCTAAACGCCATCTCAGATGAATCGACGTCATGGTAGGCGCCGTCAGACAGGGTCGCTTTCACACCGACGACAGGGAATCCGATCAGAAGGCCTTTGGCCATCTGCTCTTGGAAGCCTTTGTCCACGGCCGGAATAAATTCGCGCGGAATGCGTCCGCCCGCGATCTTATTTACGAACTCATAGGTTTTGTCGACACTATCGAGCGGCTCGAAGGTGCCCTGCACTTTGGCGTATTGACCCGAACCACCGGTTTGTTTCTTGTGCGTGTAATCGAAAGGTGTCGCGGCCGCGATGGTTTCACGGTACGCCACTTGGGGCTGACCAGAGATCACTTCACACGCGAACTCACGTTTCATACGCTCAATATAAATTTCCAAATGCAGCTCGCCCATTCCGGAAATAATCGTCTCCGAAGATTCCTCATCGCGGTGAACGCGGAAGGTGGGATCTTCTTTGCGGAACTTCTGCAGCGCTTTGGAAAAATTGGCCGAGCCCTCTTTATTTTTCGGCGCCACGGCTAGAGAAATCACCGCGTCCGGTACAAACATGGAGGTCATGGCAATATTCACTTCACCGTCGGTGAACGTGTCACCGGAGGAGCAATCTATACCGAACAAGGCGACGATGTCACCGGCGTGAGCCATTTCAATGTCGACCATCTCGTCGGCATGCAAACGCACCAGGCGGGGAATTTTCACCTTCCGCTGGTTGGCCATATTGGTGATGAAGTCGCCTTTTTTCATTGTGCCTTGATACAGGCGCATGTAGGTCAACTGACCGAAACGTCCATCTTCCAATTTAAACGCCAGAGCCACGAGCGGTTTGTCGGGCTCAGAGGTCAAAGGAATTTTGGCTTCTTCATTGTCTAGATCCAATCCAAAGTTATTCACTTGGGCCGGATTGGGTAAATAATAAGCAACGCCGTCGAGCAGCTTTTGCACGCCGCGATTTTTATAGGCCGAGCCCATAAACACAGGTGTGAGATCGAGCTTCACACAACCCACGCGCACCGCGCGCATGATTTCATCCTGGGTCGGTTCGATTTCGCTTAAGAATTTTTCGGCCAAGGCTTCGTCGAAGTCCGCCGCTTTACCGATCAGTTCATGATGGTACTTGGCGGCCTGCTCGGCGTAGTCAGCCGGAATTTCTTTTTCAGTGATGATCTCGCCATGGGCGCCGGTGAAATAAAATGCTTTCATCTGCACGAGATCGATCACACCTTCGTGTTTGTCTTCAAGGCCGATCGGGATTTGCATCAATACGGCGTTGTGGCGCAATTTATCGCGGAGAGCTTCCACCACGCGGAATGGATTGGCGCCCGCGCGATCGAGTTTATTAATAAACGCAAGACGGGGAACTTTATAACGGCGCATCTGGCGGTCCACGGTGATGGACTGCGATTGCACGCCGGCCACGCCGCAAAGAACGAGAATGGCGCCATCGAGAACGCGCAAGGCGCGCTCCACTTCGATGGTGAAGTCCACGTGTCCGGGAGTGTCGATGATGTTAATCTCGGTATCTTTCCACATTACGTTGGTGGCTGCGGATTGGATCGTGATTCCACGCTCGCGCTCAAGGTCCATGTGATCCATGGTGGCGCCGACGCCATCTTTGCCCTTCACCTCATGAATTTGGTGAATCCGGCCGGTGTAAAACAAGATCCGTTCGGTCAAAGTCGTCTTGCCCGAGTCGATGTGCGCGGAAATACCAATATTACGAACCTTTTCAAGAACCCATTTCGGTGAAGCCATACTATCCCTTTGATTTGTATTTCGATTATTGAATTCAAGGAGTTAACATGGGATTTCGCAAGATGCAAAGGCAATGTGGGCTGTTGTCCCGCAGAGAAAGCTGTATAAAATAGGCAACTTATGAATGAACTGAGTGAACTCGAACAATGCGCGGTTAAGGCCAAGATGTTCCCCTTTCGTGAGCCCCAAGTGCGGGCCTTCAAGGAGTGGGCGGCGGGCCGCGACTTGGTGGTG
>JANMVK010000760.1:0-4480 GCA_031392725.1 Pseudobdellovibrionaceae bacterium | reverse complement strand
CCGCACTTGGTGAAGCAGAGATTTTTTGCTACGGGCTTCTTGAAAAGTTTGAAAAATTCTTTTGGCGGCGAGGGCTGCGGTCATGGTCACCTCCTGGTTGATGACCCAAGCTTAACGGGAACTAAATAATTAGGCGATAGTCCAGGCCACCGGTTTGACCTGATCCTGACGGGGCGCTGGGGGAACCCTGACAGTGCGCTAGCGGGAATCAGGCGATAGTATGAGTATGTTTCTAGCTGACTTGCATGTTCACTCTCAATTTAGCGACGGTCACCTTAGCATTCCGCAGCTTGTGGATTTTTATGGGAAGCGCGGCTTTGGCTGTATCGCGGTGACCGATCATGTGTGTGAGAGCCGGTCGGTTATGGGAATCGCCGCCCGTTATATGAAAATCACACTTACGCCGGAAACTTTTAACAGCTATATGAAAACCATCCGTGAAGAGGCGATTCGCGCCTGGGAGCAATATCAAATGGTGCTGATGCCCGGCTTTGAATTGACCAAAAATACTTTTTCCAATCACCGCTCCGCCCATATTTTGGGCATTGGCATCAGCGAATTTGTCTCACCAGAGGGCGATGTGCTGGATCTAGCTCGCCAAATCCGCGCGCAAGGCGCTTTGGTGGTGGCCGCGCACCCGGTGCAGACCCATAAGGCCGAACTCCAGACCTTGCACCTGTGGGACCGGCGGGACGAGTTAAAGGGGGAGTTTGACGCCTGGGAGATCGCCAGTGGTGACGAAATTTTCGCCGATGTGGCCGCCAGCCGGTTCCCGGTGATCGCGACCTCGGACTTTCACCGGGCTCCCGACATCAACGCCTGGAAAACCGTGTTCCACTGTGAGCGGCATGCCGAAGCCATTATGGACTCCGTTCGCAAACAGGAAGTTGAATTTCATTTCTTCCGTGATATGACGGGGCATGAAAAAATTAATCCTTGTAATCGCCTGCCTGATGCCGGCTTGGGTCTTCGCCGGTGACGATGTCACAGTTGATTTACCCGTAGCCGATGCGCCCTTTAATTTTTTAGATGGAGCCTCCTACATGGCGCCGAGCATGCGCCAATCGCTGGCGGTCTCGTCGGGATTTTACGAAGTGAGCCACCGGGCGTTGATGGGCACTAAGGAAAACAAGAAGTTTTGGAAATTATTTTTAGTGGCGGGCTTTGACGTCATGACCACTTACTTCCCACCGGGAGATTCCTGGCTGCACGAGGAATGGCACCGGGCCGTGATGAGCCGCCGCGGAATCAGCACCTATAACGACGTTTATAATATTCCCATCGGCGCCTCCACCATCGCCGTCAGTCATGTGACCGATGACGATCTAGTGCGTTTAAAACGCGATCATCCCGCCGAGCAGGTGCGAATGAGCGCAGCCGGAATGGAGTCGCAGATCGCGCAGAATGTGTACATTGAACGCCATCAGTTTTTTCAAGAGGCGCCGGATCACAATCGGTTTCTGTTTTGGTTTAACAATGTAAGCGTGATCGGTTACTTGTCGACCTGCGCCGGGAGTAGCGCCAACACCAGCACCGACAAACAAAACACCAATGACGGCACCGATGTGCCCAAGCGGGACTTTACCGGTTTGGATTGCACGGCCTGGGTCTACGAATTATTCCGGCCCGATGAACCCTACGCCGCGCGCGGGGTGCATCCCTCGGGCGTGGGCCTTGACCGCTATATTAAATATTCGGATTTGACCTCTCACGAGCAGGATTTTTTAAAACGGCAGGTGCCCTTGTCCTTGTTGAATTTGGCCGATCCATTTTTGATCGGCTTCAATCAGTTCAGCGCCACCTGGTTTGGGCGGGAAGTCACCTGGAACAGCCGCCTCAGCCATCAACTCACATCTTTCGGCTACACGGTGGATGCGCATTTGATGGTGAAGTGGGCGGCGCAGAAATATCATTTGCGGCTGCATAACGGCTTTAACGACAAGACTTATTTTCCGGGGCTGTCGTTGTCGTGGATTGATTTTCCGTTGAGCGATAAATTTTCGCTCACCACGGATCTGACTTTGTGGAATCAACCGGGCGCGCAGCGGTTCAATTCCAAGGGTGGCGAGATGCTGGTCGCCGGTGGTATGGAGCTGGCTAATCACTGGAATCCCGATGCCCGGTTTTTTCTAGGCATAGACGCAAAAACGCCCGGTTGGATCACCGGGCAAGTTTTTATCGACCGCGCCGCCACTGCATGGACGGGCTATCGAGCTATTGTGTTTTAGGGCTGAGTGGGGAGAGCGAGCGAGGTTGATACGGCGGGCGCGGGCAAGTTAGTCGCCTGTTTCAACTGCTTAATAATGCTGTCCACTTCGGCTCTTTTGTCTTCGTCTTGGAACAAGCTCAGCACTTTCACCGGATCACCGGCGTGAACATCCAATGCAATCTTAATAAGTTGCACCAGCTTCAAGCGGATAGTTTCCGATTCATAGACTTCTAAGACTGCGGGAAGCTGACCGATCGCCATTTTCTTATTGGCGGTCTTCAAGCTGTCCATCCATTGGGTAGTCCATTTGGAAAGTTCGTCGAAGTAGTATTTTCTGTGCTCTTCTTTTTTAGCGTTGTCCAAAGCAGTCTTGTAGGCTTTGAAACCCGTCATCAGATCGGCCATTCTCTGCGGACCTAAAACATCGGGTGAACCGATGCGGTATTCCACAACCAGAGCGCGGCGGTCGTCTTTAAAACTCAACCAATCCACCACATCTTTACCGTCCGGAGCTTTTGCCGCTTGTAAACAAACGGTGTCGTCCTTAACCAGGCGGGCGGAGCGCTCACCGGGAAGATTCTGACGATTGGTCGAGCGGATCGAGTGGAAGTAATCCAAACACACGGTCTTAGCCGCGGTCATGTACGTGTTAGTCACTTGGAAATAACCGCTCATATGGGTGCCGGCGTCTTCCCAGGTGCACTTGTTGCCGAATTTCTTTTCATTCAGGCACTTGTAGCGGGCGACTTCAATCCCATGGGCGCTGAGTGAAGGCATCACATCGAGGATTTGCTCATTCATAAGCGTGTTCGCGGCCGTCAGGGCGTGGCGGGCGGGCGGCTGGGTGCCGGCGGGTTGGGCTTGGATCTGGGCTTGAATATGGCCTGTGGCAAATGCCATGGCTCCAATAATTGAGATAGTGCCGATATTACGTGCGGAAAACACAGGTTTCCTCCCTGTTTAAAATTTTAATTCGTTGGTTACTTGTACAAGAACAGGGCCAAGGTCTAAGCCAGCTATATATGATTAGGCCCGTTACGACCTTAGCCAAGTGCCGAATAAGGTCACTTAAAACTGATCTTTAGGGGAGTGGCCGGCTGACCGAAAAGTAAGGCATGAGTTCTCTTCAGCGCTATCGAAAACCGGGCGGCTTTTTTCAGTTGTTATCCCTAATTGAAACCTTCGGCCCGGCCAAAAAAGAAAAGTTTCTGGAAATGATCGAGCAAGAGAGCCCGGTGTGGGGCAAAGCCCTGCGCGAAAAGATGATCACCTTCGACCGCATTTTCGGTTGGCCGGAGCAGATCATTGTGGAGATTTTTAAGAATCTGCAGCCCAAGACCATGGCCTTCGCCATTCACGGGTTGAAAGAGGATCAAAAAGCCAAGGTCATGCAGTATTTTTCCCACGCTGAAAAGCGCAGGCTCGATGATATCATAGCGGAGAGCACGCCCCGGCCGGAAGAAGTGGCCAGCACTTTGGTGAAAGTGATTGAGCAGACCCGCAAGATGCTGAAGAATCGTGAGCTTCACGCCGACAAATTTGATGAGCGCTTGCACATTCCCGAGAACGTTGAAGTGAAACTCGAAGAGGCGGCCGCGCATCATCAGTTCAACGCCATGTCCAGCCCAAAAACGACGAGCAAAGAAGAAGGCAAGCCACAGTTGCAGGCAGTGCCCGCCACCTCGTTTGCAACGTCGCCGCCTACGGCAGCTGACGTTCAGGCCGGCGCGGATGTCACGATGCTGCAGAAAAAAATATCGCAGTTGATGAAGGAAAATAAGTCGCTAAAAGACGATTTAACGATGGCCAATGAAAAGCTCGATCAAATTCGCCGCATGTCTAAGATTGCATAGGCCAAACGAACTCTGCACAAACAGAGTTGGCGTAAGATCTTAAATCATTCCATCAAAAAGTCGTTACGACCTTAACTTTTAAACCTTGGTTTTTGCGAATGCTATATGGGTCGTTGGCCGCCATTATGGAAGGCGCTAGGCTGACATTGGAATTGCCGTCCAAGTCTTTCTCGTACACCACATCTTCAGCGCGGGCCTCGATGTCATTGAGATAAACCTTAGTATTGGCCGCCGTCAGAATGCCACGCATTCCGATGGGCTCAAGTCTAAGGTTCTGCTCAATGGCCTCGTACAAAAATACGAAGCGGAGCTTGCTGCCCGCGGGCGGTACGGCTTTAAACCGCACTTCACCCTTGGTGACCGTGTATTCAGAAGCGGCGACTTCCTTGTCGCTCATAAAGACCTGCATAGTCCCCTG
>JANMVK010000756.1:0-14011 GCA_031392725.1 Pseudobdellovibrionaceae bacterium | reverse complement strand
GCGCTCGAGCAAAGTGTGCACTTTGCCGCTGCAATCGCCAAACACTTGCACTTCAATGTGTTTGGCACGGTCCAAATATTTTTCTAAGAAAACTTGTGAGGAGCCAAAGGAGCTCTGAGACTCACGCTGCGCCGATAAAATCAGTTCCTCGGCCTCAAATGGATTTTTTAGAACTTTTAATCCGCGTCCGCCGCCGCCGGCCGCCGCCTTGCAAATTACCGGATAGCCAATGCGCTCGCATTCTTTTTTCAGGCGTTCAATGGACTGATCCTCGCCTTGATAGCCGGGTATAATATCACCGCCGATTTTTTCGACGTGAGCCTTCGCGGAAATTTTATCGCCGAACAAACGGATGTTAGCCGGTGTGGGACCAATAAATTTCATCCCGGCGTCTTGTACAGCTTGGGCGAAGTCGGCGTTCTCGGATAAAAATCCAAAACCGGGATGAACGGCATCGGCGCCTCCACTCTCGGCGCCTTTGATATTGGCCATGATATTTAAATAACTGGCGCTTGATGCGGGCTCACCGATGCAAACGGTTTCATCCGCGAGGCGATAAGCCAAAGTCTGAGTGTCGGCGGAGGAATGCAAGAGCACCGCTTCCATCCCAAGTTCATGGCAGGCGCGAATGATCCGCACGGCCACTTCTCCCCGGTTGGCCACCGCGATCTTTTCAAATTTTTGCGGGCGAGCCATAGGGGTCTTCATTCCATTTGGGAGTTTGCTTGTCTAAAAACGCTGTTAAACCTTTTTGTCCCTCGGGGCTGACCCGGCGCTGAGCAATGATTTTGGTTACGGTCTTGCGCGCCTTTTTCCAATCGACCTGCGAGTAAGTCTGATGCAAGGCTTTGGTTTCACGTACGGCTTCGGGCGCGGCCGCTAAAATTAAGCCCAAGGTATGTTCAACGAAATCATCCACGTCAGTTTGATTGCCTTCAAAATTCACCAAGCCGCCGGTCACCGCTTCGTTGGCGAGAAACACGCGGGCGGTGATAAACCACTCGCGGATCCACGCCGGCTGCGCGCGTTCAGTTACGAAGGGACTGATCACAGCGGGCACTAAGCCCCATTTGACTTCAGAAAAACAGAACTGAGTTTTCTGTTCCGCCGCCACCACATCACAAACGGCCACAAGACCGGCACCACCGCCGAAACAATGGCCGAATACTTTGCCGATCACCGGCACCGGACAACCGCGGATGCTCGCGAACATATCGAACAGCTGAAAAGCGTCTTTTAGATTTTGTTTGTACGTGAATGTCGCCATAGAGCGCATCCACTCCAAATCCCCGCCGGCGCAAAAGCTCTCGCCTTCGCCCGTCAATAAAACCGCGCGCACCTTTTTATCATTTTTCAAATCGGTAAAGGCCTTAGTGATCTCCACAATCATTTCCGAGTGAAACGCATTGCGCTTCTCGGGGCGGTTCAGCGCCACGGTCACCACGGATTGATTTTGCGTGATCTTAAGGTGCTTCATCATCACATCCTGAACACGCCCTGAGTTTTCTCAGGCCACGGGCGGTTAAAGGACGCATGCAGCGCGAGACTTAAAACTTTTCGAGTGTCGGCGGGATCGATAATGCCGTCGTCCCAAAGCCGAGCGGTGGAAAAATATGCGCTGCCTTCGCGTTCGTATTTTTCCAGCGTGGGTTTTTTAAACGCCGATTGTTCGGCACTGTCCATGGCTCCGCCTTTGGCTTTCAGCTGATCCATTTTCACGGTGAGCAAAACATTGGCGGCCTGTTCCCCGCCCATCACGGAAATCCGAGCGTTAGGCCACATCCACAAAAAGCGCGGCTGATAGGCGCGGCCGCACATGCCGTAGTTACCCGCGCCAAAGGAGCCGCCGATAATTACGGTGTACTTGGGTACGCGCGCATTGCTAACGGCCATGACCATTTTGGCGCCGTGTTTAGCGATGCCTTCGTTTTCATATTTCTTGCCGACCATAAAGCCGGTGATGTTTTGCAAAAATACGAGAGGGATCATGCGCTGATCGCACAACTCGATAAAGTGGGTCGCCTTCAAAGCGCTTTCACTGAACAACACGCCGTTGTTGGCGATAATTCCCACCGGATAACCGAAGATATGCGAGAAGCCGCACACAATAGTAGGAGCGTAATTGGCTTTGAACTCATGAAAGCGCGATCCATCCACCACACGCGCGACCACTTCGCGCACATCGTAGGGAACCTTCGCGTCTTTAGGGATCACTCCGTAAATTTCTGCAGTGGGATAAAGCGGCTCCTCCGCCTTCTCGACCGGGTAAGGCACAAAACGCCGCACCGGAATCTGCGCGATAATATCGCGGGTGATTTGCAAAGCGGTTTCGTCATTGTCAGCAAAGTGATCCGTCACGCCGCTCACTTCGCAATGAACTTCAGCGCCGCCCAATTCCTGCGCGGAAACTTCTTCGCCGGTCGCGGCTTTAACCAAAGGCGGACCGCCGAGAAAAAATCGTTCCATTGTCTTTTACAATCACATTCTCATCGCTCATGGCGGGCACATAAGCGCCTCCGGCGGTGCATGAACCCATCACCACCGAAATTTGCGAAATTCCCGCGGCCGACATCCGCGCCTGATTATAAAAAATCCGGCCGAAATGATCGCGGTCGGGAAACACTTCCGATTGCATTGGCAAAAACGCTCCGCCGCTGTCGACCAAATACAAACAGGGCAAGCCGTTTTCAGATGCGATCTCCTGCGCGCGTAAATGTTTTTTTACGGTGATGGGATAATAAGTTCCACCTTTTACGGTGGCATCATTGGCCACGATTACGCACTCACGGCCACTGACCACGCCAAGACCCGTGACAATCCCTGCTCCCGGCGCATCGCCTTCGTACATGTCAGATGCAGCCAACGCCGAAAATTCCAAAAACTCGGTTCCAGGATCAATCACCGCTTGAATGCGTTCCCGCGCCAACAGCTTACCGCGGGCTTTATGTTTAGCCGCGGCCTCGGTCCCGCCGCCCAATTTAACTTTTTCCCAACGTTGTTTTAATCCATTCACCGACTCCAACATGGCGTTCATATTGGCGGTGAATGCGGGCGACTGCTTGGTTACGCGTGATTCTAAAATAGCCATAGACCGAGACTATTAGGCAGGGGCGAATTTCTCAAGCAAAGTCCAGTGCCGCTATTGCGGAATACTGGGTTAAAGTAGGGGGCTTGACATGGCCCATAGAGTTTTAACTTTGCCATGATATGATTCGAGAGAGGGCGAAAGCGCTTTCGCCACTGCAGGCGCGAGGCGTCAATCCTGATGGGGTTTTAATTGAGAGCAAACGAGTACGAATTAGTCCGCCAGGTTCAAGCCCAACATTGGTGGTGGCTCGGCCGCGAAAAGGTCGTCAAAACGGTCATCGAAAAATTTCTCGATCTTTCCACCAAGCTGAATGTGGCTGACGTGGGTTGCGGATTTGGGGCCAATATTTCGATGCTCCGGCAGTATGGCGATGTCACGGGCCTTGAGCTGAATGACAAAGCTATCGAAAACGTCAATGAGCGCTGGGGGAATTCGGTGCAAACCTTCGCCTGGAAATCTCCGGACCCGGTGCCCATGCGGTTTAATTTTATGTTGCTGGCCGATGTGCTGGAGCACATTCCCGATCACGAAGGGGCGGTAGGTTGGATTTTCAACCATCTGGAGGATAACGGTCATGTTTTGATTACCGTGCCCGCGCATCAGTTTTTGTGGACCCAAATGGATGATGTGCTCGATCACCACCGCCGGTACACGATGACGACACTGCTGGCGCTGTTTGATGACCGTTTTGAAATCGTTTACGCCAGCTACTACAATATGTTTTTGTTTCCGGTAAAAGTTATGTTTATGCTTTTCGACCGGCTAAAAACTTTCCTGTTTCCCAAGGTCGAAAAACGCTCGTACAACGATATGCCTCCGCGATTTATCAATAGTATTTTTAAAAATATTTTAAAAAGCGAATCGCTGATTGTTCAGAGAGGCAAAATTCCATTCGGCGTCGGCCTAGTCTGTTTGGCCCGAAGAAAAATCCAAGTGGCATCGACCGCGACTCAGCCTAATGCCGGCATCAGGCCCACCGGTACCTAACTCAAAATTTAAGCGGGAAGGAATTTCTCAAGCTGAAAGGCCACTTGAAAGCTGGCCTGCAGTGCGGAACGGCCATCGGCCAAAGTGGCGGGAATGACAAACTCACTCATCACCGGATTGCCCCGCGCAAGATCCAAGCGGATGCGTTCCCACTCGGCAAAATCGATGGAAAAACGGAAATCCACAGCTTGATCCACATTGTGATGGATCTCGACGCGGCTGCCTTTCAACCAATAGCGGAAGGGGAATTCATGGCGATAGCGCAACAACACCAGGCGCATGCACAATTCCGCGCCCAGCAACAAATGTCCGTGGCAAATTTCGCCGTCCACGGAGTTGCGCACCGACGGAGGCAATCGAACATGGGCCACGCGGTCTTCCCACTTCAGAATTTGCAGGCCCGAATACCAGAAAGGCCACTCTGACGCGCGTTTGCTGATCTGACGCGAGAGCCAAGGACTGTATTTTTGGACCTGCTCCACCACTTCTAAGAACGTGCCCCAGCCGATGATTTTGTTGTGCCGCATCTGATTCTCCGTTAGGATTTGGCCCTACTGTACCGGATAAGGGGCCGAATATGAAGATCGTCAGCGTGTTAATTTTTGGCGCGGCCTTAATCGGCTCCTGGGCGCTAGTGCACGCACCGAAACCCGTCGCACAATCGGTGCACGTGGGCATTCAGAACGATCTGAAGAATATCATAGCCGAATATGTGCAGAAAAATTTGCCGGAGAGCAAAAATTTACGCTTTGAGAAATTTTGGACCGAAACCGTTAAGCCCAGCCAAGTGAAAGCTTCGTTTACCTATTCCTTCGACAATCCCGACGGCGGCGAGAACGCGCAAGTGGAGATCGAAGGTTCCGCATTGTTAAACAAAATCGACGAGACGCCCGAGCTGGTGACCTGGAGTTTTGATCAGCTGGTGATTTCCGATAACAAAGTGACTTTTACCGATCCCATTCAGATAACCGCCGGCGCAGGCGCTATTGAAAATAAAAATTGGCCGGCCAATGCCTTGCCACCCGAGCCGCTCGACAAAAACGAATCCAAGTTGAAGGAACATGGCAACCCCGACCACAATTGACCGCTACATCACTATCGATGACGAAGGCTATTTCTCCTTTGATGGGATCAAGGTTGATGACGAAGCCTACGGACGTGATCTCCTAAACAATATTAAGCTGGTTGAATCCGACCGCTACACGACTTCACTGAAAGGCCAAGACGCCTGGGTCGAAGCGTTTGATGCGCCCTTTATGGCGAAGCACGTGGCGTTCAAAGATGCGACGACCGCCACCATTGATTTACCGTACAACGCCAAGGCGGAATTCACCTTCGACAAACTTTCGGTCGATGAATGGGACCGTTTCCATGGCCATACGACAAAAAATATTCCGTTCGTATTCACCCGCCAGGGCCAAGTGGAATTTTTTGACCTGCTCGACAGCTTCGACGACGACAGCATCACGGTGAAAGGCAAAAAATTTGAGGTCCAGCCGTGGCTCAAATTGGGCGCCGACGTTGGTGAAAAAATGTGGGGCGATGCCTATCAACAAAACGACACGCCATGGGATCAGAACCGCGAACATCCCTCGCTGCCCGAAGTTCTTCCTCAGTTAAAACTGATCAAAGCCAAAGTCCTAGTGTTGGGCAGCGGACGCGGCCATGATGCCGCCTTCTTAGCAAACGCCGGCCACTTAGTGACTGCCGTCGACTTCAGCGCCGAGGCCATCGCGGGCGCCAATGAGCTTTACGGACAAGTGGAAAATCTAACCATTGTGAAGGGCGACGCCTTTAAACTGCCCGAGAATTGGACCAACCGTTTCGATTTAATCTTCGAGCACACCTGTTACTGCGCCATCCCTACCGACCGCCGCAATGAACTCGTCAAAGTGTGGCGTAAGCTTCTCACTCCGCAGGGCCGCCTTCTGGGCGTATTTTTTGCGAATGAAACTCAGGGCGGACCGCCGTTTGGCGGCAGTGAGTGGGAAGTAAAAGAACGGTTGCGCAAAAATTTTAGTTTTATGTATTGGACCCGTTGGCGCCGCTCGAGTGAGAAGCGTAAGGGGAAAGAACTTGTGGTTTTTGCGCAGAAGACTAATTAATTTTTTAGTGCTGTAAAAACCGATCCGAGGTCTCAGCATAACCGGCCACGGTCCCCTCAACTTCCAAATATTTATGAAATTCCTTATCCGCCGCCTGCAAAAGTTTTTTGGTGGCGTCATCCATAGAGGCAGGCTCGCGCAAAGGCTTATCATTCCCGTCAACAATCCGGATCACATCACTGGTCGCGGGTCCTGAACCTGCAAAATTCAATTTTATTTTAAGGGCTCCGCTAGTCACGGCCAAGTCGCGGCCATTGGTGGGAAAATACACGCCGGTCAGGATGGCGAATTCTCGAGGGGATTCGCTCCAAAATCCACGGCCTGAGAAAAAGGGCTGCAGTTCCTCTTCACTGATGCCGCTCCACTGAAAAATTGTCGGAAAAATATCGGAGTTGGTGGACAGGGCGACAGGAGCTCGGGAAACAGCTTCCGATTTTGGGAAACAAACCATATTGGGCACACGTGTCCGCTCGTCTGAGAATCCCACCTGGGCATGCCCCCAGCCGCCGTGTTCGCCGAATTCTTCACCGTGATCGCCGGCAAACACAATGATCGAATCCCCTGTGGGATGAGCGGCTTGAAACGCGGCAATCGCATCTCCCGCTTGGGCGTCGACAAAACTGGCGGCCTTGCGATAGAGCGCGAATTGTTCCGTGTAATCTCCCTTGTCGGCTTCGGGCACCTTGGGTGCCGGCCAATCTTTTGGGGAGAAATAAGAGTCATGAGTGGCATACAGAAACAAAAAAGAAAATTGCGGCTTGGTTGTCTGCGCAGTCCAATTCTTCAAAGCCTCCACAGCCCGCACATCATTTTCCGCTCTGTGCTTTTCATTGAACCGCTCATATTTATCAAATTGGCTCTGTTGTAAAACTTTTGGGTTGTAAGACATCAATCCCGAGGCATCACTGCCATAGATTTTGTAGCCGTTTTCGCGCAACAGTCTCAGTGCCGGAGAATTGCGCCGGGCGCTGAAGAATGGGCGGGCCAGATATCCTTCGGAGCCGTACAGAAAGGCGAACGCTCCGATGGAGGTCAAGTGTCCGCCCGCGTAGGATTTTACTGGAACGGTGCAGTTCTTCTGTTGCGAAAGTTTGTACAGATTCGGCGTTATCACTGGATCAATTAAATCCCAGCGGAAGGATTCGACCAAAATCATCAAGATCCCGGGCGTGCTTTTCATTTTTAAATTCATCTCGCGATTGGTATCCAGCTTGAGCCTAACCACCGGGAAGCCGTGAATCAGGCGGATTGCCGATTGGTAAATGGGAACCGCGCCACTAGGCGCCGTGGCGAAATCAGCGACTTCTTCAAAAACGTAAAGGCCCGCCACCGCGATGATGGAATATAAAACCAGTCTCCTGGTCTCAAACATCCACTTTAAAAAGCGCGGCGCGAAGGCCCGGCGAATCAGGTAAGTCTGAACCACGACCAAGCTCACCAGAGCAAAGATCGCGGCAAAAACCAAATGAGTTGGAATGTGAACACCGAAATTGAAATCGCTAATAAACAACGAGCCCAACACCGTGGGGCTATCGAGATGGATATGTAAAGTTTTAACCAGGACCGCGTCCACAATCAGAAACATCCAAACAAAAGTTTGAACCACGATTGCCGAGCGCCGGCCGAACTGAAATGCGGCCAACAAAGCCGCCACATAAAAAAACAAGACCACAAGCAGGGTCATCAGTACATAAAGCGCGGCATCCTGCCAGCCGATGCGATCGCGCTCTAAGCCAAGATAGAGCGGCGCCAGGCATGCAAAAAAAATCCATTGGCCAATGGCGTTGATGCGGAAGAAGTTGTGGTGCTGGTAATTGCGGAGCCTCGATGTCACATATCAAGCATAGACATAAAGCCTGGTACTTGAAAATGTTTTAGTTGCTCTTATAGACCCGGGGAGAACCCAAACTAGCGGGCATTCGACCGGCGCTTCCGGTGATAACCCGAGCTACATTGATGATCGACCGCGGCTTAATCTGGGGACCTTTGATGATTGTGGCGATCATGTCCAGGTCGTAGCGCATATTTCGCGCCAACGCCGGCGCTTTACGCGAGATATGATCACAGGTGTCGGCTTTTAAAATTCCCATCTCATGCCGTTCGATTTTTTTATCGGTGATCATGGTCAAAGTGTTCTCAATGGTCTCGAAAATCGCATACTCCAAATATGGCAGTAAGGTGTCCGCGCGCCTGGGCGTGGCGGTTTGGTAATCAATTTCGTCTTTGCCGGCCGGCGCTTTGCCCGCTGAGAATTCATAGAAGCGGGAATTGCGGCTGCCGCCATGCAGGTAGGCAATATAATAAGAGTTCATGTCGGCCTGAATATTAGCTGGGATGGTGAAGCGCACCCGGTTCACACCAATTCCGGTCAACGGAATGGAAAATGTGCCGGAGCCCGCGTTTACGATTAAAATCTTATCGCCGTTGGATGCATTAATAGAGGTGAAGACTAAACCGTCGCGGTGAAACACCGGGCCGTTTTGATGATTGTGCGGAATCAGTTCGATCACATGCTTGGCGCATTCATATGAGAGAATTTCGTCGAGAGCGACCGGCGGACTCATCGTCGGCGTGGTGGAAGCCACGGCTCCGCCAAAGATAAGCGTCAAAATTTTCTTAACTAATATCAAGGCTGCTCCTAGCGCAGCCCCACTCCGTAAAACTTAAACCCTATATACCCTGCCCTAACTCTCTTCAATTCCCTGTCCACGCGGAGAGGCCTATAAGCCAGCGTACTACTCTGAGGCGTCTATATTTTTGATAGGCGTCAATCGGCCCAGCAATAAAGCCCTCAAAAAGAGAGGCCCGAACTTTTCAGTTCGGGCCCCAAAATCACCGGTAGGATTCACTATAAGCCGGATTCTGTAGCCTCGGTGGTCTCGATGAAACCAATCCAAAGCTGATGATCATTCGTCTGGGCCGTGTTTTACAACACAGCTCTGGCGATCAACCCGAAAGACAGCTCAAGGCATGCTATATCTTTCCTATTTGATCTTGCTCCACGCAGAGTTTGGCTGTTTTCACTCCAGCAGCTCCCCTCAAGCTTCCCGTTCCCGGCCTGAGGCTCAATGCCCTGGACATTCTCTCTGTTCCACTGTTCCTCGCCTTCAGGCTGCTTCACCCTTATAGCGGAAGGACGTTATCCTTTGCGTTGCCCTGTGGAGTCCGGACTTTCCTCACCTTCCGAATATAGGTCGGTGCGACCATCCATGAATCCTGGAACAGTTCTTAACATATCCTCGATGTAGCGTTGACTTAAAATCTAGAGGGGCCATAATACCGAGTAATGACGGAGTCTTACGCGCTTTCAGCTTGGCTGTTCATCCGCACTTTGAGCGCCATCTATATAATTGCTTTTGTGAGTTTGGCAACCCAAGCTCGCGGACTTTGGGGTCAGCGGGGAGTGGCCCCCATAGTCGGATTTTTGCGGGCGGTGGAAAGTCACAGCGGCAGTGAGCGCTACTGGCAATTGCCGAGTTTATTTTGGGCGAGCGCCTCGAATGCCGCGGTTTTAGGTTTTGCGATCGCAGGAATTTTGGTTTCGCTGTTGGCATTTGCCGGAATGGCTCAGGGCTGGATGCTTTTGCTCGCCTTTATTTTATATATTTCTTACGTTTCGGCGGGCCAGGAATTTTTATCGTTTCAATGGGATATTTTGTTGCTCGAAGTGGGATTCCTCGCGCTGTTCGCGGTGCCATGGAATTTTTCTTTTGGTTGGGGCTTGGCGCTCGAACCCCATTGGCTGGTTCGCTTTGGATTTTATGCGGTTTTATTTAAGCTGATGTTTTTGTCAGGCGTGGTGAAGCTGATGAGTGGCGATTCCTCCTGGCGCGATCTTTCGGCCTTGAGTTATCACTATTGGACTCAACCATTGCCCAATCCTCTTTCCCCGTTTTTCCATTTTCTTCCTTTTTGGCTGCATAAGGTTTCAACTCTGATGACATTTGTGGTGGAGCTCGGTGTGCCGTTTTTAATTTTCTGGCCGCGAGCGCGCCTGGTGTCGGCCGGAGCATTCCTGGGCCTCTCGCTATTGATTTTCTTCACCGGCAATTACACATTTTTTAATTTGCTTACGGTGGCGTTATGCATGTGGTTGGTGCCGGATTCAATGTGGCGAAATATTTTACCCTCTCTAGAAATTTCCTTGGCACCCGCCAACGCCCATCCAATTATCGCCACCGCTATAGGAATTTTGCTCGCGCTGTCGATGATCTGGAGCGTGCGGATGTTTCTGCCGGAGTTTATCGCGGATAAGGTTTCGTGGCCGCTCCAAATCGCGCAAACTTTTTATATTTCCAATTCCTACGGTCTATTTGCCAACATGACCAAGTCGCGGCCCGAAATTATTATCGAAGGCAGCGCCGACGGCACCGAATGGAAAGAATATGAATTTTACTATAAACCGGGGGACCTGAACCGCGCGCCGCCAGTGATCGCGCCGCTGCAGCCGCGCTTGGATTGGCAAATGTGGTTCGCGGCGCTGGGAAATTTTCAGCAAAATCCGTGGCTGCAAAACTTGATGATGCGCTTGTTCCAAGGCGCGCCGGAAGTGCTCGGCCTGATGCGCCACAATCCCTTCCCTGATGTTCCGCCGCAATACCTGCGTGCCCGGCTCTATTCCTACGAGTTCACCTCGCCGGGAGAGATCCTGTCGAGCGGCCAATGGTGGAAGCGAAGTTTTTTAAGAGAATATTCTCCGGCTTTCCGGAGGCCTTAGGCCCAATCCTTGCTCTATATTATCCCACTACTCAAATCGAATAGAAGTGGGGCTTCATGGTAAGACTTTTATTGTTGTCGACATTATTTCTAAGCTCAGCCATCGCGGTCGCGCATGACGCGAGTGCAACTGTTGTCCGCGCGTGTGAGATGGAGCTTAATCCCGCCCAAATCCGCACCTATGATTTCCTCAAAAAACTGCAAGCTGAAGAGGATGCTAAGTTTCCCGCCGACAAATTTGTTCGCGTGGCCGCCGGCCGCGCCATCGGTCCGTTTGCGGCCGCCATGCAACAGGCGGGATCGCAGATCGCATCCCTGCCGCTGGAAATGAATCTGACCGGAATCGTGGGCGGCAAGACCAAAGATGACCTCTGGCAGTTGTTCCGCACCTACCTTCCGACCTACGGTCTTGATGGTAAAAACATTGTGGTCTTTGTTTACTCCGAGACGTCGCTGCCGGTCATTGCGCTGCAAGCCTCGCTGATGGAATACTTAGCTCACAACAAAATTCCCGCCGACGGTCTGCAGATAAGAGTTTTGACATCGCAGATGGTTGTGCGAGAATTGGACGCAAAATTGGAATTGGGAATGTTTAAAGACGAGTACAGCCTGCGTCCCATGGCCGCCGCCAATGAAGTTCGTCATTGGTTTCATGATGGGCTCCGTCCCGGTAAATTTGATACCGCGCAATTTCGGATCATCGATATTTATGGTGATCTTGGCGACATTACTTTCAAAGCGTCTGAGCGTCCGGCATTCACTGCGCTAAAACAATCACTTCAAATGAATAGGGTTCGCTAGAGCAGCCTAAAGGCTCAAGCCAATGGAGCTTATGAGTCCCGGCGGTCAGAGCCGGCAGCGTCACGCAATTTTCGGGAACGTGTATTCCCGACGGCAAAATCCAGTGGGCCAATGAAATATCAGTGGGACTGCAAATCAGCCCACCGTAGCCTCCTGCTCCTAGATCTACAGGTTGCCCAGCCGGCAGCACCACCACATCGCCAAACGCGCTCTGGGCTATTCCATTCACGAATAAAACTGGTGGGGCGAATGATGCCGCATTGCCGGCGCTACATGACACGCAATTAGAGGCCGCCGCGCACGTAACCGGCGGATCGTCCAACTTCGCATCCGCACATCCCGTTACCAGCAGAGCCAACACGATAAATATATTTTTTGTTTTCATAATAAAATTATCGGAGACGAAGACTTCAGTTCACAGTGTTGAGACACACTCTTCGTATTCAAAAAGTATTCGGTCTTGAATTGCCGAACTTCCTAGCCCTAGGTAGAGGCCCACTCTATTTAGAATACTGTTTGAATACAAAAAGCCGAATCCGGACTTCCAGATTACGGTGTGGAGCCGATAACTTAGGTAAGTATGGCAGCGGAACAGTTAACCCCACAGCCGAGCGTGTTTGAATACAGCGACTATCGCGTGTTCCTCAAAGACACCTATGGTTTTTTAAAAAGCCGGCATTCCCAATTTTCGTTCAGATATTTTTCCGGCCGCGCGGGATTCACCTCGCCGAATTTTTTAAAACTGGTGATGGAGGGAAAACGCAATCTGTCTGACGATAGCATTTCGCGTTTTACCGGCGCGCTGAAGATGACTAAAGCCGAAGGGGATTTCTTCTCGCATCTTGTGCATTTCAATCAAGCGCGAACTCCCTCGCAGCGGGCGGAGAGCGCGGATCTGATGTTGCGCTCAAAAGAGTTTTTAAAAATGTACCCGCTTCAGCAAGCGGAGTTCGCCTACTATGCCAATTGGTTTTATATTCCGGTGCGCGAACTGGTGGGAATGCCGGACTTTAAAGAGGATGCGCCTTGGATCGCGCGGCGCTTGCGTCCCCGCATCACCACTGCCCAAGCGGCTCAGGCCCTGCAGGACTTAGAACTGCTGGGTCTGTTGATTCGAGGTCCTGATGCCAAGTTAATCCAGGCCCATCGTACAGTGATCACCGACAATGAGGTGAGTTCCACTGCTGTAGCCCGTTATCATAAAGAGATGATCCATCTAGCGGCCGAAAGTATTGATGAGGTTCCGCGCATGCAACGGGAAATCTCCGCGGCCTGCGTGCCCGTGTCCAAAGCCACCGCCGGAAAAATCAAAACTATGATCCAAGAGTTCCGCCGGCAGATTTTAGCCGTGGCCAATGAAGACCAGGGCGGCGAGATGATTTATCAAATTAACATGCAGCTGTTTCCCCTTAGCGATTGGTCCGGCAACAACGGAGAGCCTGAATGAAATTGATCTGGGCATTAATTTTATTAACGGTTTCGGGCTGCGGTCCCCTCTTCGGCACGGGAACGGGTAATCCTTTTAAGGCGAGCGGTCCCGCGAACGCCATTGTTATAGAACCGGCGTCGGTTGAAATTTACGCGGCTGTTTGCCAAAGAATAAAAGGCTGCCATCCGGCGAGTGTAGTTGAGGAGTGCCGCGCGTTTATCAATGCGCAAACCACTTTCGCTAACCCAATGGGAATCACCACGTCCCCTTCACCCACCAGCTACGAAATCGCCCGCCAAGAGGCGAACGGAGGATTGACCGCCAATTGGACCTCCGAGGCCATTTGTGAAGGTAAAATCGATGCCCTCGCCTGCGGCGACGCCGCAGTCCAAGCTGCGTTTGTGGCGGGCGCCACCGATCCCTATTCAGCCGCCGCGAGTATGCTCGCACAAGATTGCAAAGGCATGTTTGGTCCCTAACACGCTGTTTCTCCGCAGCGGCTAAACGCCGCATCATTGGCCTTTTGCAGGGCCTTACGCTACTTTCACAGCAGTAAATCTTTGAGGGGCCTTAGCTTAGTTGGTTAAAGCAGCCGGCTCATAACCGGCGGATCCCAGGTTCGAGTCCTGGAGGCCCTACCAGATTTGAAGACCACTTCTCAGGGAAAACGAGAAGAGGCATGAAGAACCAAGTTTCAAAGTAAAATCAATTAACTAAGCAACATTGGGCTTCAAGTTTCATCTTTTCCAATATCCCGTGAAAACCCGCAAAATCACGCCAGTTGATATGATTCTGTAGTTGGCCGTGTAGTTGCCTCGGCGAAAACTACAAAACAACTACAGCGATCATCTCGATCGTCGATAGCCCGTCAAATCACGTAGAACT
>JANMVK010000745.1:0-1539 GCA_031392725.1 Pseudobdellovibrionaceae bacterium | reverse complement strand
AGGCGCTCCCGGAGGCCACGACGGGCTGGGGATACAGGCGTAGCTCCCCTTCGCGAAATCCGGTCTTGATGGTCAGGAACACCCGATCGACGGATGGAGCGGCCAAAGCATTGGTGCCCACAGCGATATTGTCACTTCCGGTATTCGAGTTACCCGCGCCACTGCCAATAAATATTACATCGGTGGCACCCGAAGTTTTTGCGTCGCTCAAGTCATCCAACGCACTCACCAAAATTCCGCTGCCGGTCATTAACTGGGCCCAGTTATTGTTTTGATAAACTTCAAACGCCGCGAGATTGGTATTGTAGCGAATCATGCCGTTCACGCCGGTGGTGGGGCGGCGATTGGTGAGATCGCGCGGCACCATTAAAGAGCTGAAGTTTACACCCGTTCCATTGACGTCGAGAATTGAACCCGGGGCTGGCGATGTAGTTCCTATACCGACGCTTCCCGCACCGTCGAGGCGCATGCGCTCAACCTGTGTTCCTGCGCTGTTTGCGGTCATAAAGCTTAACTGGCTCGAGGTGCTGCCGGAGTAGGATCCAATTGAGCCGATGTTCGTGCTGGCGGTGTCATAGCCGGTCCACACGCCAACCGTGTTCCAATAGTCGCCGGTGGCTGTGACTCCCCAGATTGTGCCATTAAAATTGTTGCCTGACCCTCCGGTAACACCCCAAGTGAAGTTGCCGCCAATAGATCCGTATGCGGTATTGCCCAGTCGCGCCTTACCGTCGGAAAAAACGGCGAACACACTATTATTGTTTTGTTTGAGATCGAGCAGAGAGGCATTAAAGGAAGCTTCAGCATTCACTCCTAGGTAAGTTCCATTGGAATGAGCGTTCGTCCAAGGCTCACCAATTGTCACCAACGCGCTAGTGGTTCCAGCGGGCGGGATTCCAGAAACCGACAGTCTTGAATTTGGAGTCGCGGTGCCAATCCCGACGTTGCCGTTGTTAGATATTCGCATGCGTTCCACGCCGGCACTGTTGAAGGCGATTTGTCCCGTACCCACGGCCCACATACCGGTGTTGGTTTGACCGATGAAGGAGTATCCGGGAGCGGTGCCGGTGCCGAGAGTCGATAAGATTTGTGTAGTGGCGATGTGGTTGCCGAGATTGTCGGCGGCACCACCGCTTGAAACCATATTGACCCAGCTGTTGGATTCATAAACTTCAAACTTGGAGAGATTAGTGTTGTACCGGATCATGCCGTTCACGCCGGTCGTGGGGCGGCGTGCGGTAAGGTCGCGGGGAACCACTAAAGAACTGAAGTTTACACCGGTTCCGTTAACGTCTAAGATCGCGCCGCCTGCAGGCGTTGTGGTTCCTATGCCCACCCTGCCCGCGGTTGCGCCGCTTCCACCGCTAACTACTATTGAGGGTGAGGATGAATTCGCTCCTATCCAAACTGAGTTGGTCTGGTTATTCACTAAATTTCCAGCGGAACTGCCCGTATTATAAACCCCCGAGCCTATGACGACGGCATTAGTGGCGGTATTCACAGATAAGTTGTTTCCAAGCAATATTGATGACGTAGCTG
>JANMVK010000739.1:0-3622 GCA_031392725.1 Pseudobdellovibrionaceae bacterium | reverse complement strand
TACGGAATCCGCAGGCAGCTGATTTTTCTTTCGACGCCAAAACATTTCTAAACCCCTTGTACTATTTCGGAATTTTCAAATATGTGGTGAAGGAAACGTGATGCTTTATGGACTTACATCCAGGACTGGTTCATATTGCGGCCATGTGGCTGATTTGCGGGTGGATTTGTGTGGCATTGGGAACGGTGGGGGCGGTTTTACCGCTGATGCCCACGGTTCCATTTTTATTGGCCGCCGCGTACTGTTTTGAGAGAGGCTCACCTAGACTCCACGCCTGGTTGATCCATCACCCCCGATTCGGGCCGCCCTTGGTGGATTGGAACCAACACGGAGTGATCCGCTGGCCGGCGAAGCTCTTCGCCTGCGGGGGTCTGCTCGTGAGCGGCGGGTACACTGCGTGTTTTAGTGACCGCCCGGAGGCGGTTCGATGGACGGTGGGCGTGATTGGCGTTTTAGTGATTGTGTTTATTTTGACGAGGAAGAGTAAGCGGTGATGGAATTTATTTTTGAAGTTTCTAAGCGGGGAGCGGGCGGTTATGGCGTTTAATCCGCAGGATCGTTTTTTTCGTATGGCCAAGGAGGACGGATTCGTAGCGCGTTCAGCTTATAAGCTCGATGAAATCCAAAAAAAATTTAAAATTATTAAACAAGGTCAAATGGTCTTGGACCTAGGAGCCGCGCCAGGAGCGTGGTCGCAGGTAGCATTAAAGATTTTAGGCCCGCAAGGTTTAGTGGTCGGTTTGGATTTGAAAGAAATCGATTTGAAGGCGCCGAACGCACGATTTTATGTAATGAACGTCTTCGAATTTAATCCTGAGATTTTAAGCGGCCGTATTGTAGATTGCCTATTGAGCGATATGGCCCCAAACACCACCGGAACCAAGAGCGTAGACCAAGCCCGAAGTTACGATTTATGCGAGCAGGTTTTGAATCTGGCGGTGAAGCATTTACGAGTCGGCGGCCACTGCGCAATGAAGATCTTCGAGGGGCCCGATGCTAAGAAGATCGACGATCGTTTCAGGAAGATGTTTGGAGAGTCAAAACGCTTCAAGCCTGAATCGGTGCGCAAGGGGAGTATTGAGATGTATGTTATTGGATTGGGGAAGAAGTAGTCTTAAGGTTTCCACCACTCTGTTTTTCATCTCTAAAATATACTCTCCTAATTCAAATATAAACCCAAGCCCCGAAGCGAGATATCCACATCGGGCGTGCGGTGAGCCTCGCGCTGGCGCGCACTCCTCCGCACGGTGCCCGATGAGGATATCTCGGATTGTTTGCGGGGGAGAAGAGAGAGCGGAATTCTAAAGAGACTTGCTCGAATTTCGCTTCAATGCTTTTGCTTTCAAGCCCCATCTTTCTGTCCCAGTTTCAGGACCCGAGATGTCCACGCCGGGTCGTCCATTTCGCTCGCGAAATGGACATCCTGACTGACACATCATTTAACCGAAAATGTAGTTGGCGAGGTTTCAACTTTGGTCGAGAAGATTGGAGATATATAAGACAAGTTTATCAAATATTTTCTCTAGACTTAAGTCGTCATCCGTTGAATTGTTAGTTATGTATCACTAATATTGTCAGCGATGAAAACTCAACTCAGCCTTTTCCCTATGAAATCTAACTTGGTTTGTGATGGTAAATTCACCGGCAAACGTAAATCTGCTCGGGTTTTATCTACGCGTGAATCAATCAGCATTACTTTGAAATCTGACGAAGTTGTTCGGATTTCAACCGCAGGTTTTTACAAACATCGAAAACAGATCGAAAAACTCATTCATGAAACCGCCGCGAAATTCGGCTGCCGAATTTATGAATTGGCCGTTGGGCGAGATCATATCCATATATTGATCTTGGTTTCACATCGATTGGCTTATCGATCGTTCATTCAAATTGTGTCGGCCGCGATCCGCATCCTTTATGTAGGCCAATTTGAATCAAAAACGGGGGTTTTAGGATCAAATTTAAATCCAAGCCCCAAACCCTTTTGGTCCAGCCGGCCGCACACGCGAGTCGTGCCGTGGGGCCTCGCTTTTAAGCGCGCAAAATCCTACATAATGATGAATCGCGATGAGTTTTTCGGTGAGATTCCTTATCAACCGCGCGGTCCCGGCAGTTTGGAAAAACGAAAGATTATGAATGAACCGTATTGGCCTTCATTTGATGAGTTTCAGGCTGCAGTTGCGCACGCAAAATAGAATTGTGCGAATAGAACTAGAAATTAAAACTAAAGAATCCGCCGTAGACATCTTGAAGCGGGTTTGAATTCAACTCAGGAGGTCCCTAGACGAGGCTTTCCTATAGGAGAATCCGAAAACATAAAAAATAAGGGCAACTATCTATGATAAACTATGATTTCTGAGCTATGCGACAATCACAAATAACGTTCTTATAACTTATATTATGTTACAATAAGCCTTAAGTAGAGTTGCCTACACGGCGAAGAAACGAACCTCAAATTATCCGGTAATCCTTAAGCTCTTTAAACAAAGTCTCCACCGCGGTCTTAACCACCACCACTGTAGGAATGGCGAATAGCATGCCCCAGAGACCCATTAGCAACGATCCGCTAATGATTGCGACCATCACCACCAACGGATGAACGTTTACCGCGCTGCCGAGCACGAAGGGTTGGAACACTACATTGTCGAGCACATGAGCAATGGCCACTAAAACGACTACGTATATGGCCAGGTCATTAGGATCTAGACCTGGAATTATGGGCGTTATGTTTTCCGCAATCAGTGCGTAGCCTAAACCTATGATCAGTCCAAAGACCGTTCCTAGGAACGGAATGGCGTTCACCATTCCGGAGACCACACCGATCGCCACTGCGACGCCTACTGGGATTCCTAATAGGATCAGGCCCACGGCCAAAGTTAGTCCCACCAGCGCGCATTCCATTAAAGTGCCGCGCAGGTATTGGCCGATGGCCTCGTCGAGCATGTCGAGTACGGTTAATGACAACTCAAAATAGCGGTTGGGTACCAGGCCGATAAAATAGCGGCGCATTTGGCCGTTGTCGAAACCTAAGAATAGAAAAATCAATGGCGCGAGCATCCAGATTTCCAATTCGGCCGCGAATTTTCGCTTTTCCACGGGATGGGCTGACGACTCGACGGACACTGGGACCACCGGCGCTGCGGACTTTTCTCCAGCGGCGGGCTCCCGCGCTTTAGACGTATAGACACTGGTGGTTTGGTTGGCTTGGAAGTAGTCGAAGAAACGGACTTGAATGGGATCTTCGCCATTGAAGCCGGTCCGGTACTTCATAAACAGTTCAGTTTCATCCGGATCCAATTCCAAATAGGCATTGAGCTGATCCATCAATGGACCGCCTTCTTTGGCGATTAGCGGAGTTATCATGCTGGGCTTGGCACCCTCTTTGACGGCCACGATCTCTTGAAACTTCTCGTTCAACTTGTACTTGATGCGAACTTTGAGTTCCAGCTTGGTTTTTTCATTGGGGATTTGATTGCGGACCGTGTTGAACACGAAAAAGATCACCAGACCAATGGCCGCAAACGAACAAAGCACCTGAAGTTCATGGGGCAACCACGGAAGCTTAAAGCGTTCCTTCACCGGCCGGAATAAGAAGGCCAACAGCGCGCCGACGATGATCGGCAGA
>JANMVK010000702.1:0-4210 GCA_031392725.1 Pseudobdellovibrionaceae bacterium | reverse complement strand
TCCTGCGTGCGGCGGATGGCGGCGTTCTTATCAGTGTCCAAAACTTCACGCAGCTGCTTCATCTCTTCGTGCTTGTTGAGCTGATTGGCTGTGTGATCATCCGCCTGTTTTTCAACCATCCGGGTTTTAGCCTGCTCGGTTTCTTCGTACAGGCGCTCCACTCTCTGGTTGGCGGCATTTTTAGTCTGATCATTGCGTGAATCAAAGTCACCTTTTATCGTGGTGTAGGCTTCGCGATTGATGCGGTTCCCCTCTTCCATGCGCTCGCGGTAAAAGCGGTTGGTGTCGACCAACTGCTTACTCATATCTTTACGGATCTCATGGACATCCTTGCGGCTGCGCTCGTTGGAGCCCCGCACGGCCTCATTGCGCTGCTCCGCCATATTTTCCACGTTGGCGGTGAAGGCGTCGCGGATATTGTCGACCTCGCGGTTCATCTTTTGTTTCATTTGCAGTTCGTTGCGGATCTTAGTTTCTTTGAGGTCCTCTTTTTCACCCTCAAGCCGGCGCACTTGGTTCTCAACGCGGTCGACCACTGAGTTCTTCATATGATCCGTGGCATTGGCGCTGGCGCTGCGCTCTTTCCGCATGGCTTTTTCATAGCGCTCGCGGGTGTCACCCAAACCGTCTTCAAAACCGTCACGCAAGATTTCTTCTTGTTCCACCCGCAGCGCCCGTTCCTTTTGCACCGAGCGGACCAGGTTATTGGACTGTTTTTGATTGTCTTGCATGTGTTTAACTTCTTGGCCTTTCAGACGGCCTTCCGCGTTCTCGCGGTAGTTCTTGTACTGCTTTTGCAAATTGTTGACCTGCGTGTTGCGCTCGTTTTTCACCGAGTCCATTTCACGCTGGTGATAATCTTCCTGTTTCTCGCGGCTCGTCTCCAAGGCCCGTTCCTGGGCCTCGCTGTTGCCTTTCAAACTGTCTTGATAGAGTTTTTCCTTGGCTCTCAGCTGTGTCACGTAATCATCGCTCAATTTTTCGAAACGGTCGTCCGTCGACTGCTGCCGTTGAGTGACATCGGTCGTTGAAGTTTTTTTCGACAGATCCGCGCGTTTGGCGGACTCATCGGCCAGTGTCGCCACGTTCTTGCGGTGCATGGATCTGAGATCTTCCATTTCCGCCTGATATTTATAATCCCGCTCGCTGATGGCGTCTTTCGAGGCCCCGCTCATGGACTTCATCTGATTCTGATGGGTAGATTTCAGTTTTTCCACTTCGGCATAGTGCTGCTCATTGATCCGGCGAAGCTCTTTTTGATGCTTCTTCGTCTGATCGCTGGACTGCGCTTGATATTCCTCGCGGTTGCGGCGGATTTTGGCGTCACGGTCTGATGAATCGGAGCTTCCTACTGAAGACATAGATCCTTCCTCCTGAAGAAACTTGTGTACACTCAAGATTAGCATGGATAGAGGGCCTGAGACGGCTGGATCTGGACCCAAACTAGGCTCAGGTTAAGGATTTAAATCGTTTTTTTCGCGGAACAGTTTGCGCATTTTTGCGTCTTCGCGCTCTTGCACAGCCTGGCGGGCCCGCTCTTCGGAAAGGGATTGTTCATAGCTGGCGATCACGCGCCCGGCATGCACTTGGTGAAGCTGGCTGACGGTCTCTACCGCGGCCTTCCACTCCTCGCGGAACTGGATTAAGGTCGCGCGGAAATCCTTGGCGTTGCCGGAATAAAATTTGGACCACTCTTTGACCGTGGACTCCCACGGCAAGCTCTGCGGAAATTCCATATCAGCCGTGCCTTCATCGGTCACCGCCATAATCGTGACCTGCATGCCGGAGCGTAAGCCGTAGGCCGCTTTCTCACCGAGACGGCGAATACTGAACTCACCTTTCACAGCCTTGATTTCAACTTTTTCCGAATCGCGCCGGACCAGAGCCTGGCACGAATCCGCGGCGCAAGTCATGGTGGCAAACGCGGTCTGCACTTTACCTGAGGACTTGAGGTCGACAAAAAAATGGCCATTCACCAAATGCACAAGATTGTGTTCGCGCTGCTCAAGCAGGCTTCCCGCCTGCATCACAACCGCCGTATCACCGCTGGTGAACGTTTTTTTATGAGTGGCGGAAATTACCCTGGCGGCACCGGGCTCCGCTTTGACGTGCACGTCAACGATAAACAGAAGCAGGATAATGAGCGTTCTCATAGATCCATTCCGCGAAGGCTGGACTTAGCTTGTGAGGCCACATCCCGCTGGGGGAAGGAGCGCAACACGGTTTTGTAAATGTCCACGGCGTCTTCATTGCGGTTTTGCATTTCGTAAATGCGGCCGAGGCGGACCATTGCAAAACCGGTCAACTCGTGGCCTGGAAACAGCTCAATCATCTGCTGAATCACGGCCGTGCACTCTTCAAGCTCCTCCGTTTGGAAATAGCCCTCGGCCATCAGGAAATAACTTTCCGGAACTTTGGTGCTGAAACCAAATTTATTTATAACTTGCTTGAACGCGCGGGTGGCCTGGGCGAATTCCCGTTTGCGGTAATGCTCTTTGCCTTTTTCAAACAATGTTTTGGCCAGAGTTTTACGGATCTCATTGGCCTGTGATTTAGTGATAATGCTGGCCAGGCTGCGGTAAGGGTAACCGTCTTCGCCCATGCCCTTATCGCGGATCACATCCGGCATCAGCGTCGCCACGGTTTGGCGGAACTCGAGAAAATGTTCGGCTTGCATCAGCGCTTCGACTTCGCGCGCGTGTGCTTCGTCTTGCATATGATGAATCTGCGCTTTGTATTCACTGATGCCGTTGTAGGCCTCGCGTGTGGACGCGTAGAACTGCATCCACATCACTGTCATCACCAGACTTAAGGAAACAAAATTTGGTAAACTCATACCGCTCTTTCTTAACGGCAGAATTCAGCTAGAATTTGAGGTGAAATCGAAGGCTTACATGGCCTCTGGCAGCTCAATCGACAGAATCTTTAATCCCTCTTCCAGAATGGCATGGACCGACTCGACCAAGGTCATGCGCGCGGCCTCAATTTCAGGACCTTCGCCCAGGACCCGGCACTTGGTGTAGAACGAACTGAAGCGGTGACACACGTCGAGCAAATAGCCGGCGAGAATGTGCGGCTTAAAATTGCGGAAGGAATTATTCAGCGTATCTTGATACCCGAGAAGGCAACGGATCAATTCTTTTTCCTCCGGCTGCTCGAGCGTGATTTTAATTTCTTTTTGAATGGGCTTTCCATATTTGCGCACGAGTGAGGCGCAGCGCACGCCGCAATATTGCACATACGGTCCGCTGTCGCCTTCAAAATCCACGGCGCGTTCCCAATCGAATTCCACGTTTTTCACGCGGTCATTGACCAAATCATTAAAGATCACCGCGCCAAAACCCACTTGCCGCGCCACTTTGGCGGCATCTTTAAGATCGGGATTTTTTTGTTTGATGATTCCGCTGACCAATTCCACCGCTTCATTCAAAACCTCTTCCAACAAAATGGTGCCGCCTTTGCGGCTGGAAATTTTTCCGCCCTTAAAGCGGTACATTCCAAAGGCGATGTGATGACAGCGGTCGGTCCAGGTGTAGCCCATTTTTTGTAAAACCTTAAACACCTGGCGGAAATGCAAAGTCTGATCATCGCCGACCACATACAAACTCAAATCGGCCTTGAGCTCGTTCATCCGGTAAAGCGCGCTGGCTAAATCGCGGGTGGCGTAAAGCGAAGCGCCGTCGGATTTGCGGATCAAACACGGCGGCATTTCTCCGTTGTCGAAACGCACCACCATGGCGCCTTCGGACTGTTCCAGAAGGCCCTTTTTCTCGAGATCCTGCTCCACCGGTTTCATGCGGTCGTTGTAGAACGACTCGCCCCGGACCAGGTCATGCTTAATTCCCAGCTCATCCCAAATGCGCTGATAATCGGCGAGGGAAATCTCGACAAACCTTTTCCATAGCGCGCGAATCTCCTGGTCGCCGTCTTCCAAGCGCTTAAAAGTTTTTGAGCCCTCAGCTTCAATTTCAGGATTTCTCTCGGACTCTTCATGAAAACGCACATACAATTTATAAAGTGATTCAAACGGCTTTTCTTCGAACGGATATTCCTTGCCCCACTTCATATAGGCCCACGCCAGTTTGCCGAACTGCACGCCCCAATCACCTAAATGATTGAGCCCGATGACTGCATAGCCCTGCGCTTTGCCCAAATTCACGATACTCTGCCCGATCAACGACGCCCGCAAATGGCCGATGTGCATGGGTTT
>JANMVK010000664.1:0-5027 GCA_031392725.1 Pseudobdellovibrionaceae bacterium | reverse complement strand
GCCCAATACTCAAGAAATTCTATACAATTTGGCCGTGTGCGAACGCAGTCTCGCGCCGGTGATTTGGTATTCGATCAGCGAGATTTATTTAAAGGAATGCCTCGTTAAATTCCCCAAAGGCTCCTACTCCAAAAAATGTTTCGACGCCTATGAAGACGGAATGCGCGAGCGCTTTTACGGCCGCACCATTCCTGAACCCGTTCGCGACAGCATTGAAGCCCTGCGAAAGTATTTATGATTATGTTAATCAGGGCGCTGCCCCACGCCGCCGCCGTGCACATGCCTATCGCTTTGGCGGTTTTATTTCCGGTGTTTTACGGGGTGGCGTGGTGGTGCACCAGCAAAGACCTGCTGCCCGTTCGAATTTGGTATGGGCTGTGGGCGCTGGCCGCGGTCCAAGTGGTGTCCATAATCTACGCCATTTACACCGGCGAACGGGCGGAGTTTCTCTCCGCCGGCAATCATCAACTCATTGAGCAGCATGAGCACATGGCGGAAAATTTCCGGGCAGTGGCCATTGCCGTATTCCTGGGCTTAAGCCTGGCGCTTGCGCTTACAGGCATCAAGCGGACCGTTCTCCATTCCATCCTTATGTTGCTCTTAATCGGGCAATTGATTCTCGCCTTCTATGTTGGACACATGGGTGGAGAACTGTAATATCCAATTATGAACATAGAATGGGTTCACGCTCTGTGGGGCGGCGCTTTGATCGGAGTCGCGGCCTCGATGATGCTGCTTTTGACCGGCCGGATCGCCGGCATCAGCGGAATTGTAAATGGCTTGCTCAGTCCCGTTCGAGGAGACATCGCTTGGCGCCTCTGTTTTGTGCTGGGCCTGCTGGCCGGTGGCGCGCTTCTCCCTATAATTATCCAAAATCCATTTAGCGGATCTTTAGCGACGAGTGATTGGAGCGTGGGCCTGGCCGGTTTACTGGTGGGATTTGGCACTGTTCTCGGCAGCGGATGCACCAGCGGACATGGGGTGTGCGGCATCAGCCGGTTGTCACCGAGATCCATGGTGGCCACCGCTGTGTTTGTGACATCCGGAATTTTAGCGGTGACCGTGTTGACCAATTTCGGATTTTTTCAATGAAGTCCGGATTCAGCGCCCTGATCGTAGGTTTGATTTTTTCACTGGGCCTTGGCATTTCGGGCATGACGAATCCACAAAAAATATATGGCTTCCTCAATATCTTTGGACAGTGGGACCCGTCACTGATGTTTGTGATGATCGGTTCGATCTTAGTCCACTCGATCAGTTATCAATGGATTAAGCGGCGGCCCAGCCCGCTGTTTGGTCAATGGCCAATCCAAGCGGACCGGAAAATCACGCCTCGGCTGGTCTTCGGCGCGGTCATTTTTGGCTGTGGCTGGGGCCTCGCGGGATACTGTCCCGGTCCTGCCATCGTATCGGCCGCATCCTTGCAAATGCGGCCGATTATTTTTGTGGGCGGGATGCTCGGGGGAATGTTTATTTTTAAAATTCTAAACCTTAAAGTGCTGCGGCCTTAAGCTTTAACGTCTCCAAATGTTTTTTAACCTGCTTTGGTACATGCACGCCGCTGCTTCCCGAATACCCAAGCGTGATGCTGCGCTCATACTCCTTGTAACACTGGTCCGACATCTTGGTGTGCGGCACCTGATCGATGCAGGCCAAGAAATACACGTCCTGCAAGCTCCAGGTGCCGAGATCCTGAAGGGAATCGTACGACTGGCCAATCAGGTACAGTGACTCCCCGACAAATTCACTTAGCGGATACTGGCGCAAAAGATCATGCAGAAGTACGGTCGCGCGCAAATACTTGACCTCGTCGTGCCCGCCCAGAGGCGAGGAACCGCGGCGGGCCTTTGTCACCAGCGCGCGTGCCGCCTTGATTAGATCCTCATCGGTGGCGTATTTTGTCTTGTCTTTTTGCCACTCGGAAATATCCGCTTTCCAAACTTTTGCGCCTTCTTTCATGGAAAACGTGGCGGTCGGCGATTTCTCAATGGCGCGGGCTAAAAATTGCGCTTTCTCACGGTCTTTTTTCACGCGCACAGCCACCGACAACGCGATTCTTGAACCCCGTTCCAGGTCCATCGGACTGATGCCGGGATTTCCCGAAGCCGCGAGTTCTCCCATGACATTCACCAGTACCGCATCAAACTGACGGCTGGCCGCCATAAATTCAATGCGGGTGATCCATGAAGCCTTCTTCAGCGGTTGCGCAAAGGCGGACAGCAAAGGATACTCCACTCCTTCCTTAGTGCGGGTGTGACAGGCGATGCAATACGCCGTGCTGGAGCGAATGACGGCTTTGGCATATTCGGGATTGCCGTCTTGCATGCTCAAATACGCGCGCTCAATGTCTTGCTTTAACATGCCCGCGAGATAAGGCAGCGCCGGATCAAAGTCCTTCACCTTCTGGGCGTGATCGAACTTCACATCGAGCCCCTTGCTGATTTCATAAATCTTTTTTACTTTTTCGTTCAGGCCCTTCACATCCTGGGACGGATCCGGGTAGAGAAACGGGATGGCCTCACTTAAGGCGTTGGATAAATCCCTCATTTTACCTTGCCAGGTTTTGCCTTCCGCGCCGGCGGCGACAGTGCCTATCAGTAGGACAGCCAGTAAGAATCTCATAAATTTTCCCCTCTTAAGGTGTGATAGCGACTTTTAAGACTCCATCGCGTTGGTTGGCAAAAAGGTCATAAGCTTTTTCAATCTCGTCTAATTTAAAACGATGAGTTACGAGCGAGCGCAAATCAGCCGCGCCGCTGGCCACTGTGCTCATCAGTCGGCGCATGCGTTCTTTGCCCCCGGGGCACAAAGTCGTCACAATTTTGTGATCACCAAGGCCCGCGGCGAGCGCATCCAACGGAAGAGTTAACTTTCCTGAATACACTCCCAGACTGGATACGGTTCCACCCGGGCGCACCACCCGCAAACAAGACTCAAATGTATTTTGGGTTCCAAGCGCCTCAATTGAGACGTCCACTCCCCGCCCGCGCGTTAAATCCATAATGGCCTCGACCGGATTCAATTCATTATAGTTCAGCGTGACATGCGCGCCCAAGGATTTAGCTTTTTGCAATCGGCTTTCGATGCCGTCAATGGCAATAATCAGCGAGGCGCCACTGAGTCGCCCGCCGGCCGTCGCGCATAAACCAATGGGTCCTTGCGCGAAAACCGCGACACTGTCACCGATTCGGATATGTCCCGACTCCGCGCCGGCAATCACCCGCTGGCCGACCTCATATCCCGTGATGGCTGAGCCCAACTGCTCAATCACGCCCACAGGTTCATGGCCAATCGTGAGGCCGGCGTTTACCGGATATTCACCCTTTAATATATGGACATCGGTTCCGCAGATGGTGGTCGTGGTGATCCGCACTAATGCATCCGTGGGCCCGACCTGAGGTATTGGCTTCTCGCGCAACTCAATTTTTCCCGGCCGTACAAAAACGGCGGCCTTCATTGTTTTTTTCATAACAAGAGGTAACGCACTTAACGTGCCATGACCCGGAAGCGTTATCTTTCTCCGAGGGACATTTACTCAAGCTTCACGAGACATTTTGGCTCCTCCAATTGTGAGACGTATCAAAACCACACTTAGGGCTGGCACGACTGTTGAAATGTCTTCACTGCGTTAACCAATGACGGTTATCAAAAAAAAATTCTTAGGGGGATTAATGAAAAGCACCATCGCACTTCTATTTTTATTAGCAGCACAGCCCATTTTCAGCATGAGCGCCTCAGCGGATCCTGTTGTGAGAGATGTTGGGGTCGCCGTGAATGACGTTTTCATACCTGAAAAGGTTGAACACGGCGCGGAAGCCAAAATCATATTAAACGGCATGTTTCCCAACAGCTGCTACCGCGGAGCACGCGCTGAAACTAAAGATACTTCGCCCACGACGCATTTCATTCAGGTTCGCGCCACCGTGACACAAACCATGTGTTTGATGGTCCTGGTTCCGTGGACCAAAGAGGTGAATCTGGGCCGGCTCCCCGCCGGAGCGCACACCCTTCGTTTTGTAAACGGCGATGAGACTTACTTTGAACGGACACTCACCGTTGAGTAAAAAAGTCCTCATCGCGCTTGTTCTGGGGCTGGCTTTTTCCAATCGTGGGATGGGCCAGCCCCGCACAGGCGGAGAGTTGCACAACACTTGGCAATACGATGGCTTTTTCTTCGACGGCCACCGCTATCCCAACCCCAATCCCACGCTGACCTTGAGATTCACCTTTCAACCCGACGGGATCAGTCATCTGATCTGGTTTCGCGGGGATGAGCCCGGATTGTGCGAACGCAAAGCTGAATATCAAATCCGTGGCGACGCACTTTATCAAAAGGTGATTTGGCTGAATCCGGCCAACCGCACCGATTGCTCCCGAGATCCCGATATGCAACCGAATAAAGAAACTGAAAGCCGGTTCTCAATTGAAAACGATGAGCTCCATTTATTTTTTGATCTCAACGGCAAAGAGTTCATTTATATCCTGAGACGTTGTGGCTCGGCTGGGACAGAATGTCTCAAGTGACGGTTATTGGACCAGAAGAGCTTCGATCCGGTCGAGCGCGAAAACCGCTTTTTCAAAAAAATTATTAAAATTGGGAATTTGAATGTAGTTCGGGTGCGGCGACCAGATTTTTTCAATCTTTATGTCGATCACCAAAGCCTCGGCGGCCGATTCCGTGCGCAAAATGTTTTGATGATTGTAGCCGCCATCCGCGCCCGGCGTTCGAAGGTGGATCACCGCCGCATACTTAGCCATTTCGGTTTTAGCAGCTGATTCCACTTGAGACCAATAGGCCTCTTCACTGCCGGGCCAGTAGGCCAGACCACTCCGGTGGCGGCCTTTCGAGTTGGCCGGCTTTTCCGGCCAGGCCGCGGCTGGTGACTTGCCGTCCCCGCCAATCGGCCAGCGCTTGACCTGTCCGTCGTGGCTGGCCGTGTACGCCCACTTCGAGTCGGGTGAGAAAGCGATCCCGACCACCTGACCCGTGTGGGCATCGCATTCGATCCGCGTCGGATCGGGCGTGG
>JANMVK010000635.1:0-7605 GCA_031392725.1 Pseudobdellovibrionaceae bacterium | reverse complement strand
AAGCCTCGCTGGAAACCTCGACGCCCAGTAATTCCACCGTAGGTGTTGTCACATTTAAATGGTGATCAGCATTCCGCGCATAGCGGTTGCAAGGTTTTGCTGCCATCGCGGTAAATAGTCACGGATTTTAATCCCAGCTTCCACGAATCATGAAACAGTTTTTCAATTTCTTCCACGGTCGTAGAGTGGGGCAAATTCACGGTTTTAGAAATGGCGCCGCTTAAAAACGATTGGGCCGCGGCCATCATTTGTAAATGACCCTTGGGACTGATCCGGCGCTCAGGATGATTTTTGGGCGGAACCGCGCAGTCAAACACGGCGAAATGTTCGGCTCTAAAGGCTGGAGCGCCCACCGGCGTGCCGTTAGTCTCTACGAATTTTTGAATGGCGGCTGAGTCGCCGGCTGAGTATCCCAGTTTGGCCAGGCCTTCCGCCAGAGCCTGATTGCGCAACTGCATCTCCCCGCCACCGGCCAAAGTTTTTTTCTTATTGAGTGAGAAGTCGGGCTCAATTCCCAGAGTGTCACAGTCCATAAACAAACCAATGGTGCCGGTCGGCGCGATCAATGTGACCTGTGCGTTTCTTAGTCCCGTGCGCGCCACGTTCTTTAAAACACGCGCGGTGAGCTCATCCATCAACGGCCACTTCTGTCCGGTCTTAACCCACTCGTCCCGGTGCATGGCGATGACCGCGAGCGCAGATTCCTTATTGCGCTCCCATTCGCTGAACGGGCCGCAGCTCTCCGCCATCTCTTGCGACATTTCCAGTGCTAAAAAATGCATGCAGGCCGTGATTTTTTGGGTCAGCTCCACGGCGCGGCCACTCTCGTAGGGCACGCCCATTCGCATCAACATTCCACCCAGGTTGGCATAACCCAATCCCAGTGGACGAAAGTGGTGGGAGTTAGTCGCGATCTCCGCCGTGGGATAGGCTGCATAATCCACCAAAATTTCTTGAGCCAGCAACATCACCTTTACTGTCTGCGTAAACGCATCCCAGTTCAGGTCGTCTTTGTCCAAAAATTTAACCAAGTTCATCGACGACAAATTGCAGGCGGAATTATCGAGAAACATATATTCGCTGCACGGATTGCTGGCGCGGATTTCTCCCGAACGCGGGCACAAGTTCCATTTTTGAATGGTGTCGTGAAACTGCACGCCGGGATCGGCGCACTCCCACGCGGCCTTGGCGATTTCGCGCCAGAGGTCGGCGGCTTTGACCGTCCCGGTGACTCGCTTACTCACGCGTGCGCGCAATTCCCACGAACCGTGAATACTTACCCGCTGCATAAATTCATCGGTGATGCGCACGGAGTTGTTGGAATTTTGCCCGGAGATGGTGCGGAAGGCTTCGCCCTCCATGCCACCGCTGTAACCGGCCGCGAGTAAAACCCGCGCTTTGCGCTCTTCATTGCGCTTCCAATTTACAAATTCCAAAATTTCCGGATGATCGGCGTCGACCACCACCATCTTGGCCGCGCGCCGGGTGGTGCCGCCCGATTTAATCGCCTGCGCGGCTTTATCGTAAATTTCCAAATAAGAAATCAAGCCGGTGGATTCACCGCCGCCCTCAAGCGCTTCGCCGCGCGCGCGCAGGCTTGAAAAATTGGTGCCGGTGCCCGAGCCATATTTAAATAATTTAGCTTCGCTTTTAAGCAAATCAAAAATTCCGATCAAATCATCTTTTACATTTTGAATAAAACACGCCGACGCTTGCGGATGGAGATACGCGCTCGACAGCGGCTCGGCTTTCCCAGCCTTGGGATTAAACACAAAATTTTCCCCGTGCCCCAGAATCCCGTATTCGGAAAACATTCCCACATTGAAATAAACCGGCGAATTGAACGAGGCCATTTGATGAACCAGAATAAACATCAGTTCATCCTCAAACACCTCGCCTTGTTTCCCGGTGAAATAGCCCTGCCACTCACCCGCTTGGCGCACGGCCCGGGTCACCCGCTTTAACAACTGGCGCACACTCTTTTCACCACCGCCGGGAGCCGGCACGCCCCGGCGCCGAAAATATTTGGTGGCGGCCACTTCCACAGCCGTTTCCGACCAACTCGACGGGGCTTCAACTGGCTGGTCAAAGCCACTCACAGGCTGATGGCGCCAGTCCACTTGATCGAGCACGTCCTTGCCCTGAGTGGTGAAGTGCCGCTTTAAGTTCAGAGTCTTCCGCATAACTGCAGTATTCTCCCATAATGCCGCGCAAAAGGGATAGCCCCAATCACGTAGCAATTCTAAAAATAAACATTATGACAATCAAGCCTCTGATCATGCCCATTTACATGGACCACAATGCCACGACCCCCGTCGATCCACGGGTGAGAAAGGCCATGGAACCTTTTCTCGATGCCGAGTTCGGCAATGCCTCCAGCAGTTCTCACGCTTACGGCTGGCAAGCCATGGCGGCCGTGAAAAGGGCGCGCGAGCAAGTGGCCTCCCTTCTCAGCTGCCGGGATACGGATGTGCTTTGGACCTCGGGAGCCACCGAGAGCAATAATCTTGCGATTTTGGGAGTGGTGCGGACTTATTGTAAGCAAAAGCCGCATATCATCACCCAGGCGACCGAACATAAAGCTGTGTTGGAAGTATGTGAAGCCGCCACTGAATGGGGCGCGGAAATTACGGTTCTGCCGGTCGACGCCGAGGGTTTTGTCAAAGTCGCGGATGTGAAAGCCGCGATCCGCCCGGAAACGGTTTTAGTCACCATCATGATGGCCAATAACGAAGTCGGCACCATCCAGCCCGTCGAGGAGATTTCGCTTCTGTGTAAGGACAAGGGAATTATTTTCCACACCGATGCCGCGCAAAGCATCGGCAAATGCGGGTTAAACTTAAAGACTCTGCGGGCCGATTTGCTCTCCATCTCGGGTCATAAAATTTATGGCCCGAAGGGCGTGGGCGCCTTAGTTGTGCGGCAGCTCAATCGAAAGTTTGAATTGAAGCCGATTCTGTTCGGCGGTGAGCAGGAGCGCAGTTTGCGCCCCGGCACATTAAATGTGCCCGGCATCGTGGGCCTGGGTGAAGCTTGCGAGATTTTTAAGAGCGATCTTAAGGAAGAGTGCGAACGCATGCACCAATTCCAGGTCTCTATTCTGAATTCCGTACGCGAACGGTTTCCCAAGGTGAAATTTAACGGACCGATCGAAAAACGCCTGTGCAACAATCTGAGCTTCTCCTTTCCGGATTTACACGCCGATGAAATGGCCATGGGGCTTTCGGGAATTGCCTACAGCTCGGGCTCGGCGTGCAACTCCTCCAATCCCCACGCCAGCCATGTGCTTAAGGCCATGGGTGTTACGGACACGTTGGCGCGCTCGACTCTGCGTCTTGGTTTGGGCCGCTTTACGACTCAAGAACAGGTTTCAACGGTAACAGATAAGTTATTGAAATTACTGGCTAAAACCTATCGGTAAAAGGCTCGTCTTCGCGCCCCTTCTGTGTGCGCTCAAGCTGTGGTATAAATAGAGTATGATTCAAGTGTCGGAAAATGCAGCAAAACGGATCCAGGCCCTAAAGGCTGAAGAAAAGAAGACGGACGACGCCTTCTTGCGCGTGTTTGTAAAACGCGGCGGCTGCTCCGGCTATGAATATAAAATGGAATTCGACTCCACCATGAAGGACAACGACAAGTTGTTTGAAGCCAGCGGCGCCAAAGTGGTGGTCGACAATAAAAGCCTGCTTTATCTTATCGGCATGATGCTCGATTACGAAGGCGGCTTGAATGGTAAAGGCTTCATCTTTTCCAATCCCAACGCCAGCAAGACCTGCGGCTGCGGAAGCTCCTTCGGAGTTTAGGAAGGGTGCGCCGTTACTTTCCTGTAAATGGCGAGTCAAAATACAAAATTTTCCGGTCTAATTGATTTGTTTGTATTGGTACATTTTTCGAATCGAAATTTCGGTTTTGTAAGGGCTTTTGCGACCGCCTGTGAGTCTTCCTCGTTCGCCTGGTTTAACCACTTCAAGGTGGCCACATTAAACTGCGGATCGAATAGCAAAGTATCTTCCTCCACGGGAACAATCAGATGTTGCTGACCGACTAAACCATTGAGGGTGCTGTACTTATAGTCTTCGCAGGAAGCGGCAAGTCCAGCCTTAACGGGATTTCGATACACGTATTTGTAGGCATTCATAAAGTAGCTGTAAGAGTCGACTATGCAGGGATCGTATGGCCCACCCCATGTTTGATTAATTCTACCGGCACTTTTTGTAATTTGCCTGCTCACCTCTCGCTGAAAGTAGTTCATGCCCTTGTCGATATTTGCCTCGGGAGTGGTCGCAATCAAATGATAGTGATTGCTCATTAGAACGTAAGCATGAATTTTAAACGTGAATCCGTGATGCAGAAAATAGAGCAGATCTGATGTAATGCCCCAGACTTCGTCGATTGGAACATCGAACCACTGCCTGTTTATGCATCTTGCAGAAATATGGTAGGGAAATTCAGTCTGGCGAATCGTTAGTTGGCGGCCCATTTAACGATTAATTGCAACTTACAAACCCACGCCAAACAGAGACACCTTGTTTGAGACGTCCGGAAGGTCCGAAGTACGCCGTTACTTTCCTGGATGCGGAGCTTCCAGGAAAGTAACGGCGTACCCTAAATTGAGTTCCTATTTCACTGATAAAAACTTGAAACCATAAGCCGGCACATTCACTTTGTATGAGGCGCCATTGATTGGCGCCGCCGTGCCGCCCAATAAATCTCTAGGCATCTGGCTCGTGGAGATTCCAGCATTGCGCAAATCCACTTCCACATCGGTGGCCGTGTTGCGGAAATTGTAAATCAGCAGAGCTGTTTGTGAATGATCCTCACTCACGCGCTTCATGGCAAATACTCGCTGATTGCCAATAGTGGGTAGCCGCTTCCGCGAGGCCGAGGGCAACAGTGATTTGTTGTCGTTCACAGCCGCCATTACCTGTCCCCAATTTTTCTTATCCACCGCTGACCAGGTTTTGTAGTCAGCGTAGGTGGCGGGGCCATAAAGAATTCCGCCGCCGGCGAGGACTGCCGCCTCTTGCACCACCTGTTCGGTGCCCTCAATCGGAGTCCACGCATGAGTGAGTTTACCCATCTTGCGCGCCTGATCCCGGCGCTTGAAGGCTTGCTCGAGTGCGTCCATGGAGGACTTGCCTTTTAAGACATTGGTGTAATCGTTGGCCTCATCATCGTCGGCCAAGTTAAACCAGGAAGTGAGGCCGAAGCGGTTCATCGTTTCGGCCTCTTCGCTCTCAGCGGATTCGAAGGTCAGCCACTTGTCGGTTTTAGTATAGGTTTTTAGCAAATCCGCCATAACATATTTCACTCTCGTGTCGGGAATGCCGGCGTCAAACATAAAGCCGTCGAGACCGATGTCGAGCCAAAACTTCATCACGCCTTCGACTTCCGCCCGCGCGCCGGGCAAATCGAAATCAAAAGCCACTGCGTTCCAGATGGACCAGTAATAAGCGCCGGCTTCGGAGCTGTACAACCATTGTGACGGTCCATCCTGTTGGCCTTGCTGACCACGCTCGGGAACCACGGCCGCGGGTTTCGGTAGCGGCGCTTTGGGATTGGTCGACCAATGAACCGCGCTGGCCTCGCGGGCCGTGTGCTGCCCGGCTTTGTATTGACGGGCCGCAGTTTGGAAAAATGGCGAGCCCTTCACAATAAAAATATTAGTGAAATAAGAAACCACCTTCATTCCGCGGGCGTGAGCGCCGTTCACCAAATTTAAAAAATCCTGCATGGTCCCGTTCTGCGGAGACACCTCGTAAAAATTCACCGGCGCGCAGCCGAGCCATTTATTTCTATCGCCGTGGTAGGGCGAGTAAATTACCACCACCCGCACGCCATTGACTTTAAGCTCATCGAGCTTGGAGGTGATGTCGTTAAATTTTATATTTTCCGAGGAGCTGTAAAACCACATCACGCCGTTGAGATCTTTAAAGTCGAGTGCCTGAACAGAATGGGAAAATCCAAGCACAGTCATTACTGCGGCCAATAGTAAACGCATTCCTACCCCCCGGTTGGAGAACTAGGTTTGCACGCTTAGATAAAATCTCAAGTTAGAAATTCTGTGTAAGAAGGATCGCGCCATGATGAATAAGTAGGCGCTTAGTTTTAGTTCGGACGTCCGCCGGATCCGCCGCCGCGATTTCCACCACCGCCGCCGCCGCCCGATCCGCGACCACGTCCGCCACGCCGGCGTCTTCGTCCGCCGCCGCCCGCGCCGCCGCCAGCACCGCCCGCGCCTCCGCGATTGTCGCCACCACCGCCTCCGCGATTGTCGCCACCACCGCCGCCGCGATTATCACGGCCTTGCTGTTGCCGGCCGTCGCCACCGCCGCGCGTTTGTTGACCGCCCTGCTGTTGGCGTTGTCCATCCCGATTGTCAAACCGCGGCCGCTCGTCGCGAATGGGCTGATCTTTTACGCCCTTATTCACTTCGGCGAGCAATCCGCCTTCTTGCTCAATCAGCACGCCGCCGAGCGAATGACTTTCCGCTGCTGTCGCTTTGTGCACCTTAGTCAGAAACTTTTTGGTGACCGGGCCTTCGCCCGCCTTTTCAACCTGCTCTTGTAAATCCACCGTCACATCGCCAAAACACAGCATCTGGCACGATAGCCGGCGCTGATCGATATAAAAACCGGTGCCGATCAAACTCAATTCTTTGCGCGAGGGCGGATTAATATTCCACTCGCCATCGACCACCTTCACGCGGCACTCGGCGCACGAGGGCAGGCCGTTGCAAGTGGAGCGGATATCAATGCCCTTTTCATGAGCCAGGTCCATCACGCTCTGGCCCTGTTTGGCTTCATGTTCGATATTCATCGGCATAAATTTAACTTTCATCACTTCACCTGCACGCGTACGAATTTTTTCTTGCCGGCCTTCAACACGAAACTTTGGCCGGACTGCAGATCCATCTTCAATTGTGGATCGATAATTTTCTCGCCGTCTTTTTCGACAGCCTTACCTTCAATTAAGCGGCGGGCTTCGCTGCTTGACGCCGTCATGCCCGCTTCCATCATCAACTTGCAAATCCATAGGCCCGATTGCGCGGCCACAGTCAGGCTGGGCACTTCGTCGGGTAAACCTTTGTTCACGAAAATGCGGTCAAACTCCTCAACCGCCTTGCGCCCCGCCTCATCACCGTGAAAGCGCGACACCAGGGTGCGGGCCAATTCCACCTTCACCGCGCGCGGATGTTTTTTTCCGCTCTTCACATCATCAGCCAGCTGCGCGAGCTCTTCGACTTTGATATCAGTCAGCAGCTCGTAGTAACGCAGCATCAATTCATCCGACACCCGCATGGTCTTGCCAAAAATATCGCGCGGGGAATCTTCCACGCCGATATAATTATCGAGGCTCTTCGACATCTTCTGCACGCCATCGAGTCCCACCAGAAGAGGCATGGTCAAAACACACTGCGGTTCCTGACCCGAACCTTTTTGCAACTCACGGCCCACCAATAAATTAAATTTCTGATCGGTGCCGCCCATTTCCACGTCGGCCCTTAAAGCGACCGAATCATAACCTTGCACCAAAGGATACAGCAGTTCGTGCATATGAATCGGCATCTTAGCCTGATAGCGCTTGGTAAAATCATCCCGCTCG